>JANPHE010000001.1:0-12127 GCA_031424295.1 Segetibacter sp.
GTTTCATAGATCTGACCCAAATTCATACGACTTGGTACACCCAATGGATTTAGAACAATATCAACCGGTGTTCCATCTTCCAGGAATGGCATGTCCTCAGCACGTACTATTTTGGCAACGATCCCTTTGTTTCCGTGACGACCTGCCATTTTATCACCTACTTTAAGCTTACGTTTTACAGCCATGTAAACCTTAGCAAGTTTCAATACACCGGCTGGCAATTCATCACCAATGGAAATATTGAATTTCTCTCTCTTATAGCGACCTAATTCTTCGTTGTATTTAATGTTGTAATTGTGCAACAGGGTATTGATTTGGTCATCAGTTTTCTCTTCACCTGTCCATCCTAATGGATTAATATTCTGGTAATCTAATTGGGACAAGTTCTTTTGATTGAACTTCGAACCTTTACCTATCAATACTTCACCAAAGTTGTTTTCAACTCCTTGAGATGGTCTGTCTTTTACCAAAGTCTGCAGTTTCTCGAGCAATACCTCCATGATATCAGCCACGTTCTTTTCATGGACTTTCTCTATTTTTTCAAGAACAGCCTTTTCCCTTACCTTGGTATTTTTGTCCTTTTTAGCTCTTTGGAATAATTTCTTGTCTATCACAACACCTTCTGTACCAGATGAAGCTTTCAATGAAGCATCCTTAGCATCTCCGGCCTTGTCTCCAAAGATTGCTCTCAACAGCTTTTCTTCTGGTGTTGGATCACTTTCACCTTTTGGTGTTATTTTACCAATGATGATATCACCTTCCTTAATCTGAGCACCAATTCGGATAATTCCATATTCGTCAAGATCTTTGGTAGCTTCTTCAGATACGTTAGGAATGTCTGGTGTAAGTTCTTCTTCTCCTAATTTGGTATCGCGTACTTCCAATTCGAATTCTTCAATATGAACAGAGGTAAACCAATCTTCCCGAACTACTTTTTCATTGATAACGATCGCATCCTCAAAGTTGTAACCTTTCCAAGGCATAAATGCCACTTTAAGGTTTCTTCCTAATGCTAATTCGCCATCTTTTGTCGCATATCCTTCTGTAAGAAAATCACCTTCTTTTACAACTTGACCTTTCTTGACAGCCGGACGCAAATTGATACAAGTAGCTTGATTCGTTTTAATGAATTTAGTCAGCTTGTAAACAATCATATCCTCTTCAAAACTTACCAATTTTTGTAGTGAGTTTCTATTATATCGAACATGAATTTCTTTTGCATCTACAAATTCTACAACACCATCACCTTCGGCATGAATTTGAATTCTTGCATCACGTGCTGCTTTTCCTTCAAGCCCTGTTCCTACAATTGGCACTTCAGGACGAATAAGTGGTACCGCCTGACGTTGCATGTTAGATCCCATCAGTGCACGGTTGGCATCATCATGCTCCAAAAATGGAATAAGTGAGGCACTCAAACCAACAATTTGGTTAGGTGCAACGTCCATGAATTCAACATCGTGTCTATCAAGGATTGGAAAGTCACCTGTCTGGCGGCTAACAACCTTTTGATCAGCAAATTCGCTCTTGTCATTCAATGGAGAACTTGCCTGGGCAATTTTCTTAAGATCTTCCTCTTCTGCACTTAAGAAAGTTAGGTTTTTCATATCAACTTTACCATCAGTTACTTTATGGTAAGGGGTTTCTATAAAGCCCATATCATTAATCTTTGCGTGAACGCAAAGCGTAGATATCAAACCAATGTTTGGTCCTTCTGGGGTTTCAATTGTACACAAACGACCATAATGGCTATAGTGTACGTCACGCACCTCAAAACCTGCTCTTTCACGACTTAAACCGCCGGGCCCAAGCGCTGAAATACGACGTTTGTGCGTAATCTCAGATAGGGGATTGGTTTGGTCAAGAAATTGGGATAATTGAGATGTACCAAAGAATGAGTTAATAACAGATGATAATGTTCTGGCATTAATCAGGTCCACAGGTGTAAATACTTCATTGTCACGTACGTTCATTCTTTCACGAATGGTACGTGCCATCCGGGCAAGTCCAACACCAAACTGAGCATACAATTGCTCACCAACAGTACGTACACGACGATTGCTTAGGTGATCAATGTCATCAATTTCTGCCTTGCTGTTGGTTAAACGAACCAGGTATTTAATGATCTCGATAATGTCTTCCTTAGTCAATACTTTCTTCTCAATAGGGAAGGTTAAGCTTAACTTCCGGTTGATCTTATAACGACCAACTTCTCCTAGATCATACCGTTTATCAGAGAAAAATAATTTATCAATAATACCACGGGCAGTCTCATTATCCGGAGCATCAGCACCTCTCAATTGGCGATAAATATGCTGTACGGCCTCTAGTTCACTATTCGAAGTATCTTTATTTAAAGTGTTGTATATGATAGCATAATCCCCACTCACTTCTTCTTTCTGGATGAAAAGGCTCTTAACCTCCATGTCATTGATGGTATCAATTCCTGCTTCATCAAGAACGGTGTCACGCTCCATCACTACTTCGTTTCTTTCAATAGAAACCACTTCACCTGTATCTTCATCAACAAAATCTTCTACCCATGTACGAAGTACACGTGCAGCTAATTTTTTGCCTAAATAGTTGGTAAGGGTTTTTTTGTCAGCTTTTACTTCGTCAGCCATACCGAACAATTCCAGTATGTCTTTATCGGTTTCAAAACCTATTGACCTTAAAAGGGTAGTAACAGGGAATTTTTTCTTACGGTCAATGTATGCATACATTACATTATTAATGTCTGTAGCAAACTCCATCCACGCACCTTTGAAAGGAATTACTCTAGCAGAGTAAATCTTAGTTCCGTTGGGGTGAACAGATTGACCAAAGAAAACGCCTGGAGAACGGTGAAGCTGACTAACAACTACACGCTCTGCACCATTAACTACAAAAGTACCTCTTGGAGTCATGTAAGGAATGTTTCCTAGAAACACGTCCTGTACGATGGTTTGGAAATCTACGTGCTCTTCATCATTACAGCTAAGGCGAAGCTTGGCTTTTAATGGAACAGCATACGTTAATCCCCTTTCCATACACTCATCAATAGAGTACCTTGGTGGATCAATAAAATAATCCAGGAATTCCAACACAAAAATGTTACGGGTGTCAGTAATCGGGAAGTTTTCCTTAAACACACGAAACAAACCCTCAACGTTACGTTTATCGGGGGTCGTCTCAAGTTGAAAAAAGTCCTGGAAAGATTGTAACTGAATGTCGAGTAGGTCAGGCGTTTCAGATAAGTTCTTGATTTTACCGAAACTGATCCTGTTCTGAACTTTAGTTGAAGACATATTTTTATTTACCGGTTTATCAAAACATTGGGAACCAACAATGAAAACAGTATAACTGAAATCAAGCAGCTATGAATTAATATCCAAGTCCATAACTGCGATTGCTAATTTGCCCAAAATTAAAAAGGAATGCAAAAGTAAGGCTTGAAGAGCAGAAATAAAAATCAATTTTTATACCAAATATGTTAACGGAAACAAAATAAATAGTTTTTTCTTTCAAATTTTTAGATTATTAAAAAAATAATCATCAATTATATTTAATCGTAATGTGATATTTTGAGAATTGTCTAAGTGGGATGTTGAATTAATATGGGAAATTTGAAAGTTCTTATAATAAAGTTTCAGTATATCACTCTTCTTTCTTTGGCATTATCGCCTTAGGAGGCTCCTGAGGCTTTTCTTCCTCCTTTTTTTTCTTTTTTCTAAATAGACCAAGAAAGCCACCTCTTTTTTCTTCTTTAACCTCTTTTTTTTCTTCAGTCTTTGGCACTACTATTTCTACTACCGGTTTTTCTGAAGAAGGTGAACCGGCCTTAATTTTTTCTGATGACAGTTCGCTTTCGGCTTTAATATCAACAGGCGCCATATCGGGAATTATGTAATCATCTGAACTACCATTCCCCATATTTTCTCCTTCTGCCGGCGCTTCGTCAGGGTTAATTGTATTAAGGTAATCGAATATTTCATCATTACTCATACTTTCGGGCTTTGAAAATTTAGCTGAAGGGTCAAGACCTAAGGTTCTGTCTGCAAGCGCTTTGTCAAAGAAGTATGCCCATATTGGCAATGCTGCGGATGCACCTTCACCTACATGCCCACTAAACCTAATAAAACGATCATCGCAACCAACCCATGCACCGCCTAATAGTTGTGGGGTATAACCCATAAACCATGCATCACTGTTATCATTGGTAGTTCCAGTTTTTCCTGCAATCTCATTGGTTAATCCATAGCTCGCCATTCTTTGCCCGGTTCCACGTTGTATTACCCCCATCATCATTAACGCAACAGAATATGCACTTACTTCGCTAATCACTTCTTTGCGTTCAGCAGGTAAAAAGTTTGCAAGGACATTGCCATTTTTGTCTTCTATGCGTGCAATCATTAAGGGTTTGGCGGTAAACCCTCTTCCTGGAAACATACTATAACCTTGCATCATTTCAAATAAACTTAGTTCTACTGCACCTAATGCAATAGAAGGGTAAGGGTCTATTTTGGAACTGAAACTACACTTTTTGAGAAATTCTGCAAAACGGTTAGCTGCGTCATTTCCGCTGCTTCCCAATTGTTTTAATATGTATGCTGAAGCACAATTTCTTGACCAGGCCAAAGCACTTGCCATTGGCATGGACCTACCGGTACATGTTGAACTCGTATTGGGGACCATGCCCAACCCTCCAAAATTCTGTTGCACATCCTGAACAATAGTATTGGGTGTAAATCCGGCTTCTTCTATTGCCATACTGTATAGTAATGGCTTAATTGTACTACCGACTTGCCGTTTTGTATTCACATTTACGTGATCGTATTTGAAGGTCTTAAAGTCAATACCACCCACCCAAGCTTTTATTTCGCCGCTAATAGGATCCATCGCCATAAACCCAGCCTGTAACATCTGTCGATGGTATTTGATACTATCCATTGGAGTCATGATTGTATCTGTTGCTCGCTTGCTATTCCATGCGAATATTCTCATGGGAACCCTTTTGTAAAACGACTTTTTATTTTCTGCATCATCAATGCCATCGCGCTTTTGGTTTTTCCATCGGTCGCTGTTTTTCATGGCTGTCTGCAATATCTCTTCTCGTCCCTTCCAAACCGAACCAGATTTTATTCCGCTTTGAGAATTTAAAATCTTCTGCAAATAATTAATATGCTTTCCTACGGCTTCTTCAGCGTACACTTGCATTCGGGGATTGATCGTAGTGTATATTTTTATACCATCTCTGTATAGGTCATAATTTTCACCATTTGGTTTGGTATGCTCTTTACACCATTTTTTCATTTCCTGCCCAAGTACCATTCTAAAATATGGAGCCAATCCAGCATTCTCGTCCAGTTTTTTATAATTAAGTGCAATTGGCTTAAGTTTTAATGCTTTAGCTTGTGGCTCCGTCAAATAACCATTAGTTTCCATTCTATCTAACACAAGATTTCTTCTATCCAGAGCCATTTTCGGATTTCTGCGTGGATTATAAATTGTAGGACCGTTTACCATGCCAACCAATACGGCAGCTTCTTCAATATTGATAACGTCTGCCTCTTTTTGGAAAAAGGTTTTCGATGCATTTTTAATACCATATACATTATCACTAAATGGAACTGTGTTGAGGTATAAAGCGATGATTTCATTTTTTGTAAAATTCCTTTCTAACTTAATGGCAATAATCCACTCTTTCATTTTCTGAATTATTCTGGTAAGCGGATTTCTAGCTCTGTCTCCATTAAAAAGGTTGAAAGCGAGTTGTTGTGTAAGTGTGCTTGCTCCTCCATCCTTTCCCAAATGAACAATGGCTCTTGCTAAACCTCTCCCGTCAATGCCACTATGATTGTAAAATCTTTCATCTTCGGTTGAAATTAGTGCGTTTACAATATGTTTGCTGATGTCTTTTGCATCTACATTTGATCTATCTTCAAGGTAGTACTTGCCCATTACTGTTCCGTCATCTGCGATTACTTCACTTGCCAATGAGGCGCTTGGATTTTCAAGATCCTGAATAGAAGGCATTTTCCCAAATAGTCCCCAATTTGCCAGCAATAAAAGCAACAAAAACGCACCAAAACCTATAAGGACTACACGCCAAAAAAAAGTGACTGATTTATTTGTCTCCTGTTTCTTAGTTTTCATATACTAGTAATAAATATTATTTTAATTTAGAGCGAACAAGTGGTAAAACTATAGAACAAATAACACACTCATTAACTATAATTTGCCAGGAACTGCTAATTGAAGGAGTTGCTTGTAAGCATCCATGTCTTTGTCTTGTTTTAATGTTTCAAGATTATCATCATTGATGATCATGTAAGTGTACTTGTCTGCGGATAGCCAAGGTAAAATTCTACTTGGAGTGAATGGTCTTATTTTATTAATGTATTCAATTGCCGCATTTGCATCCGGGAAAGGGCCTTGAAGAATTAGGTTGTACCTTCCATCCAACTTTTCACTTGTGATGTTTATTTGTTGACCATAAAACTTTTCTTTATTGTAGCGGTTAAAAGCATTTTTGGCTTCACTTGCATATACCGGATCAACTTTGTCCAAAAGGATAACAGCGTAATGTTGGTCTTCAGGAGTATAAGTAAAGTCTTTTACAGAAATAAGAGGCACGTCGATTGTTGTATCTACTTTTTCTGGAACTGTATTATTTGTAGTGTCAAGCATTGCAGGAGGTTCGTCTTTTAAAATAGTGGTATCTGCATTTTTATCTACAGACTTATCCTCAGGCTTTTCGTCTTCTTTGTCTTTGGGCTTTTCTTCAGGTTTTTCTTCTTTTTTATCCTCAGTTATTGCCTCTTTTTTGGGTTCATTTTGTTTGCGAATTGCTATAATTGGATTTGGCGTATTTTCTTTTATAGATACAGTTCCATCTTCTGATTTTTTAATTTCGAGATTTGTGAGATAACCTTCTATTTCCTTTCTACGTTTTAGGACATCAATCAATGTCTTTGCTCTTTCTGCCATTGGACTGCCATCATATAGGGAACTAAGACTGGTTAACACTTTAATTGCGGTACTGTCATCTTGTATTTTTATGTAGTAAATTGCTTCAATGAAAAGCAATTGAGGCGTCCAGTTTGATTTATCATAGATGCTGTCAGCAAGTCGCTTTTCATTCTTAGCTTCTTCAAACTTCCCTTCAATAAACAAGTTGTATATTTCTTCGTACTTCTTAGTTGCTGAACTCGGGGTTTTATCAACCTTTCCTAGTGCTGGATTTTTCATTAGCTTCTGCCATTTACTATCAGAGGATGATGACACCAATTGATTTCTATATTTTTCTTCTTTCGCTTTATCTCCAGTTTTTTGAAATGCATAAACCAGATTGAACAATACCTCATCCTTATAACTTGTTTCGGGAAAACGGGCAAGCAACTCTTCATAGGCATCTATTGCGCCAGGAAAATTCTCAAGTATATTCATGAAAGAATTGCCATTTTCATACAGCCCGTCCATAATTAACTTATTGCTCTTGGCCAATTCTTCTGGTGTTACCGGAATGGTGTTGCTCATACTTACACTCGCAGTATCTACATCTTTATTTTGTTTCTCTTCATTATCAACCGTCACATCATCAACGTCTGTTAATCTGCTTGACATTTTGTTAATAGCAGACTGCCTGCGCCAATTATCAACATTTGGTCTAACACCCCATCTTGCTTTGAATTCATTAAAGCCTTTGGCTTTAACTGAATTGTTATAAAAATAAAACTCGTTGCCTTTGTCTTTATCACTATTCGAGAACAAATCAGTAACAGGTTGTTTTACAGCAGGGTTGGTTGATCCCCCAAAATCTTCTTTGGCTTCCTTGTTGTCTTTACCTGCTTTTTTTTGTTGTTTTTTTATGAATGCATCTCTTTGGTCAGGTGTCATTTTAGCCAAAGCTTGCAAACTATCCTGCTCTAATATCGCCAACTTATTTGCTACGATTATTTTAAGAATTGGTTTTCTAAAATTGACATCGTTTTTATCAGTAGAATCGGATAAAATATTTACATCCAAGCTATCGTAAAAATTATAAGATTCGGGAAATGCTTTTTGATCATAATTCATTTCTGCCAGCAATAAAAAAGCCTGGCTGCGCTGAGAAGGATTATTAGCTGTAAACTCAACACTTTTCAATAAGTCTTTTTGGGCATTTGAATAGTTCTTTCTGTCTAGTTCAATTGTTGCAGCCGCATAATAAATAATATCCCGATAAGCCTCATATTTATCTTTTTTAGCCATAGAGTGCAATGCATCTATATTATCCTGCATGAAATTTTTATTACCAGAATTTTGCAGTTTCAATGCATTTAATCTGGCATAAACATCCATAATTGGATCTATGGTATGATCCATAGCTTTCTGGTAATACTTACTTGCTAGATCCTTGTTTTTGGCAAGCTGGTACATTTGAGCAACCAAATACTCCCATCTTGCTTTTCCTTGAACGCTTTTGGCATTATCCAAAGCCAATGAAAGATGAAGCGCAGCACTATCGTATAATTTTTGCTTGTAAAACCAGTAACTGGTTACCTCATGCAAATCTGTAGCTAACCTTTTTGGGAAATTTGGATCATTTTTTAATATTTCGATAATACCAGCTGCTTCTCCCAATTCATTTCGTTCTATATAAGTCCTGATTTGCCAAATGAAACTTTCATTTCGGCTTGGAGGGCGAGAAAATACTTTTTTGAAGATTGATTTTTTCTCTTTTGTAGATATAGTAAATATGCCTTGATCATTACTTGAGCTGCTTCCTATTGGCTTATCGTAACCGCCTGCTTCTTTAGGCGCAAAAGAAAAATTTATATATTGGAGGGTTAAGTTGGCAGAGTCCAGATCATTTCTATAAAAATAGGCCTTTGCCAATAAAAGGAACATGTTGTCTATCCAATCGTTTCTTAAGTCATGCAAAAGAATGCCTGCTGTACATTTATATACAATGGAGTCTAGCTCTACTTTGTTTTGAGAAGTGGCTTCCAGGGTATAACTGTAAAAAGGAAGTAATTTTGTATAATCATCTTTGGTACTTTGAGTGGCAGCAGTTATTAATTCATTTAATCTCAAATTGGCATTAAAATAATAATTGTAGTGGGTGACAGTATTTTGATAAAGCCGTTTTGGAGCAGATAGCTTTTTCTCGCCAGTTTTTTCTGCTCTTAGCTTTCTATTTTCATATTTTTTGGGTTTCTCTACTTCTATTTCAGCTCCTACCTGGCAGTAGGAAATATGATAAAAGGACGAAAGAATTATAATGCCTATTAGTAGTTTAATGTTCTTCATGAGTTTATTTCCCGTACTAAAAATAAATGTTGACATTCTAAATATTATTCGATCTCGATTTGATATACCCAAATGCAACTTGAAAGTTAATGTTTGTATTCATCTAAATGCAGCATTTGGGAAGTAAAAATGCTAATATAGAGCAATAAAAGTAAGTTATTAAATTTTAACGGCCTTTCATTAGTGTCAATTACTACCTTTAACCTTTGTAAAACATTATGAGTAAACTGGAAGCCAATAGTACCCTTAAAAGGTTGAGAAACAGGTACAGGCTGGTGGTAATGAATGATGACACCTACGAAGAAGTGGTTACCTTTAAGCTCTCTCGCCTTAGTGTGTACATTGTATTATGTAGCATCTTCGTTATTTTAGTTACGCTAACTGTAGCTCTAATTGTATTAACTCCCCTCAAGCAATACGTGCCCGGTTACGGTAGTCAAAGTTCAAAACGAGAAGTGCAATTGTTGAAAATGAGGACAGATTCTCTTGAGCAGTCGATGATTTATAAGGATGCATACCTGCTAAACCTAAAGAAAATTTTGACAGGGGATGTTGTAGAACCTATGAACAAAAACGAAGCACTTTCTGACGCTGAAATAAAAAGGGCAGAGGCCGTAACTATTTCTGTAAAAAAGAAAAAAAGGAGGCGGCGATAGTGGATAAGGATAACTCATCTAAAAATAAAAACGCTGATTTATACAAGTACGCAGGTCTTGCTACGCAGCTCATGGTGGCACTCGCCGCTGGCATTTTTACAGGATTAAAATTTGATAAATGGCTTTCATTTTCCATCCCATTAATGGTTTGGTTATTACCTTTATTGATTCTGGCGGGAATTACCTGGCAAATCATTAAAGACACAACAAAAAAGTAGTATGTTTAATAAGAGTATTATACCATTGGTTATTGTTTTTTTAGTTTCTGGAATGCTTATTCTGATATTTAGAAATACCCTCAATGGAGTTGGTTTTGACTGGCAGGTTTTAAGTGGCGGCAACCTTTTTGTTTATTTAATTACAGTAGTTTCAATGCATCTGCTGAGTAAGGGATTAACTGCAAGCAACACACATGCCTTTCTTAGAAATGCTTATTCTGGTATTATGCTTAAAATGTTTACTTGTGCAGCAGCTGTATTTATCTACGTTGTTGTTGCTGGAAAATCCTTCAATAAGCAATCGCTATTTGCGTGTATGGGCTTGTACCTCATTTATACATATCTGGAATTTGCCGGCATATTGAAACAAAGCAAGGAAAGAAAGAATGGCAAAAACTGAGCATCCATTACAGGCACTGGAAGATTATTTACCTCCAGATACTTTTCATCCTGTTGCTGTGTATTTGCAGCAATATAAAGTTCATTTAACTATTTCGAGAGAACGGTCTAGCGTATTGGGCGATTACAGAAACCCTCACAGCAGTCGCAACCATCGGATTAGTGTGAATGGAAATTTGAACAAGTGGTCTTTTTTTATTACGCTTTTGCATGAATTGGCTCACCTGCTTACATTCGAAAAATTCGGAAACAGGGTGCCACCGCATGGTCGAGAGTGGAAAGATATGTTTGGACAGCTTTTGTCACAATTTCTTCAAACAAAAGTTTTTCCTGGAGACATAGAAAATGAATTGTTGGCAACGCTCCATAATCCTGCAGCTAGTAGCTGTGCAGAAGAGGGGCTGATGAGGGTTTTAAGAAAATATAATCAACAGAAAGCTGGTCATATGTTGATTGAAGATGTTCCAACGAACAAATTTTTCAAGATAAAGGATGGAAGGGTATTTATAAAAGGGCAAAGGCTAAGGAAAAGATTTAGGTGCGAGGAGGTCGGTACAAAGAAAGTTTACCTGTTTAGCCCCATTTTTGAGGTGGAACTGGTTAGTTGAAATTCTTAAAATTTCTTTACAGGTTGATTGAAAATTAATTTATATTTTTCTAAGCATCCATCTATTGCACCCAAAATGACCGCTATTTCCCAAAGGACCTTTCAAGTATTCAAATCCGGACTTTTCATAAACTTTTACTGCATTTATTAATTCTGGCATCGTTTCAAGGTATACTTGGTTGTAACCTAAAATAACGGCAGATTCCATGCATTTTGTAATTAATTGTTGTGCATATCCCAATCCTCTTGCTTGCGGTTTTAAATACATTTTTACAAGTTCGCAAGTATTAGGTGGAAGTCCATCAGTCGGGAAAATGCCTCCACCACCCAATACTTCTCCCTTTTCTTCGGCCACATAATAGCGACTCCCTTCTTGTTGAAATAATTCAAACAAATGGTCAGTTGTTTCATCAAAAAAAACGGTTCCGGGTTTATTAGCGCCAAATTCAGCCAAAGCGTTGCGGATTATTGATGCTAATTTTGCGTTGTCTTTTGCTTGAATGATTCTGATTGTCATTAAATAACGTAGTTATAATGAAAAGCTTTCGTAATAGACAAATCCCATCGTCGCCGTTGGGATTTGTCTATTAAATTATATTTTATTCGATATTATTTAGGCAACTGCTTTTTTAACAAGGTCAGCAGCTTCACTAAGTAAAATAGCAGACTGAACTTTCAATCCACTTTCATCGATCAGTTTTTTAGCCTCAGTAGCATTCGTTCCCTGCAAGCGAACGATAATTGGGATTTCAATGTTTCCCATCTTTTTAAATGCTTCAATTACACCAGAAGCCACACGGTCGCATCTTACAATACCCCCAAAGATGTTGATTAAGATAGCCTTTACATTTGGGTCTTTCAATATGATTTTGAATCCAGCTTCTACAGTTTCCGCATTGGCAGAACCTCCAACATCCAGGAAATTGGCGGGTTCACCACCACTCAGTTTAATCATATCCATGGTAGCCATTGCA
>JANPHE010000002.1:0-6548 GCA_031424295.1 Segetibacter sp.
AACGGCTGCTGAATAGTAGCAGTTTAGCAGCCGTTGCGTCGCACTCTTGTACTTTCTTGTCTCCATGCAGCTTTGAATACCACACTTAAAATTTTTGATGGCTACGTTTAATGAAAATGTTCTTCTATTTATTTCGTTGTCTTGGCCCCAATTTTATCACCAAGCTTTTCAAATTCTATGTCATTGGGTTCCCATAGTTCAATTTTATTGCCTTATAAATCCATGATATGAATTAATTTTCCGTAATCAGCCGTTTCAACTTTGTCCACGATTGTTATACTGTCTTTTCTAAGCTGATCAATAAGTGCTTCCAGGTTTTCAACTCTGTAATTAATCATAAAGTCTTTAGTTGAAGGCTCAAAGTATTTCGTTTTTTCACTAAACGGGCTCCACTGCGTAAAGCCTTTTTTTGTTGTATCTGCACCTTGCCTCCACTCAAAAACTGCCCCGTAGTTGTTAGTATTTAAACCAAGATGAGTTTTATACCATTCTCTAACTTTTTTGGGATCCTTGCATTTGAAAAAGATACCGCCTATTCCTGTCGCCTTTTTCACTTGTTGTTCGCCATTAGAATTTGAAATCAGCGATTTGAAAGCGAATCCAAGTGCGAATGTGGCGATAAGAGTGAGCGTAATTAATATTCTTTTTTTCATTTGTCGGAGTTTTAAATTTAAGATGGTTGTCAATTACGCTTACCGCTAACGAAGACGGCTAAGCTTTGTGGCGGCAATAGCGTTCTTTCCGCCGGGCAGCCGAAGCTAAATTAGTAATAAAATACTGAGAAATAAAAGGGAAGCTAAATAGCTAACTTTCCGACAGAACTACAGCATAGTAGCGAACTAAAGTTGATTGCTCCAACTTTCCGCCGCCATATTGCGAAACCGCATATTGGGCTTTCGTGCTATTTATCAATAAGGTTGTATCAAAACATCAGTTGGAATATGCAGCTTATCATGTAGTTGGCGTATCATTTCAAGTGACAATTTTCTCTTACCATTTAGAATTTCACTTGCACGACTTTTCAATCCAACCACTTTTGCTAAGTCTACCTGATTGTACCCCAATTGTTCCATTCTAAATTTAATGGCTTCAATTGGGTCGGGCAATCCAATGGAAAAATGTTCATTTTCATATTTCTCAATGAGGATACTTAACACTTCAAGCTCATCGCCTTTTGGAGTTCCTTTTCTGGCGTCGAAAATTAATTCCATTCTTTCCATTGCTTGGTTATAATCCTTTTTTGTTTTTATCGGCTTTACTGTCATTGTTTAAATTTTTGTTGCGTCAACTTTATCATACTCAGCGTGTGTCCCAATAAACCTTATCCATACCATTTGGTAATCATAATTTATTTTCACAATGAGACGATAATGGTTGCCTTTAATATTAAATACTACTCGGTTGTCCGCTAAAAAGCTCGCTGAAGGATAGTCGCTCTTAATGCTTTTGGTGTTTTTCCAATCTGCTTTACTTGTTTCCTGATACCACGACTTTAGCTGTTGCTCGCAGTCAGGGTGTCTCGCCCAAAACTCCCGCAGTTTCTTCTTAGCAATTACTCTCAACCTTCTATTTTTGTCAAAGATACCAAAAGTTCCCGTATTGGGATATAAAATTTAAAAGTGTTCAATTTAGTAAAGCGGCAAAAACGCATGACGCATAACGACAGTCTGTGAAAAAACCAGCGTCATCAAACAAATATACACATTGGTATTTATTTTAAAAGCGAAGTCTGTGTTTTGCTTCATACACTTATACAGTACATACAAGGCACAAGCCGTTGTCGAACTTTTGTACTCGCAGTTTCTCCTTCTAAGGGCTTGGCCGCTGTGCTAAGACAACCTTAGATATGTAAAAAATAAGCGCAAATTGGCAGGACAGTTTCATTTGCCAACACACAGTTCTTAAGAAAAGGAATACATGCTTAGAACAAAGCAGGGTCAAAAGCTTGCACACAAAAGGCTATGCTTTGAAGACCAAACTAAGATGAATAGATTACTCTGCCGCTGTTGTGTTCATCACCAACAGCCCTTTGTTCATCTGGGTTTGCAGGTGAAGAACCTGCAAAGGCGGAATAAATTCCTTTTATGCGGCATTAGAAACATAAGTCGTATTTTTCATTTATAACCTGTTGCAAAAATGTAAGAGTCTTCTGGATTTGTTGTGTCGATTTTTATTTTTACTTCTTCGCCAATATTTAAGTTGCTATAGTAATCACTATTCTGCTCTTTGTTTGAGTACTTAATTCCTTTGTATTCGTAAGAGAAGACTACATAACGTCCCTTTAAATACTTTTTCTTTGTTACAATTGCATTAACAATAATGCCATATTTATCAATAGTTTTTCTGTATGATTTGCCTGCAAGATTTGATAAATAAGACCCCCCATAATAAATGGTTAATGACAAAGCAGTCAAACCAAGTAGATTTAAAAGTAATCGTTTTGCTGTCAATTGATAAACTTAGAATTTAAATTAGGTGCTTTGTCTGTCGCTCAAATTATTACAGAATTCGTTTGCCATAGTCTACTACGACAGTCTGTGAAAAAACCACCGTCATCAAACAAATATACGCATTGGTATTTATTTAAAAAACGATGTCTGAGTTTTGCTTCATACATCAATTCAATACATACAAGGCACAAGCCGTTTTCGAACTTTTGTCCTCGGAGTTTCTCCTACTCAGTGCTTGGCAGCTTTGCTTAGGCAACCTTCGATATGTAAAAGATAAACGCAAAAGGTTAGGGCAGGTTCATTTGCCAACGCACAGTGCTTATGAAAAGGAATACATGCTTAGAAGAAAGCAGGGTCACAAGCTTGCACACAAAAGGCTATGCTTTGAAGACTAAACTAAGACGAATAGATTACTCTGCCGCTGTTGTGTTCATCACCAACAGCCCTTTGTTCATCTGGGTTTGCAGGTGAGGAACACCTGCAAAGGCGGAAAGAACTCGCTAAGACGAATAGATTACCCTGCCGCTGTTGTGTGTTCATCATCAACAGCTCTTTGTTTATCTGAGTTAGCAGGTGAGGAACACCTTCAAAAGCGGAAATAGTAAAGCCGCTAAATATTTAGCGGCTTTATGAAATTGTTGCTTTTAAGTTTTATTGAAAAAAGTGTTGTTATTGTTGCGGATAAAATAATTACTATGGCAGCACCTTGTCTAACAAAACAGTCAGGTTTTTGGTGACACCGGTTTCTAGATTTAGTTCTATAGTCTGCGGGATATAACCGGCCTTTGTGATAATGAATGTGTGCGCACCTCCTGTGATTTGTGCAAATTCGAAACGGCCATCTGAGTCGGTTACTTTTTTGTAAACCCCATCGGTGGTGTCGATGGTAGTGCCTTCTAATGGCAAATCTGTTTCTTTGTCTTTTACGTAACCCTGTAGCTTGGTTGACTTTTCGCCACCTACTAGTTTTACCACTGTTTCCCAAACAAACTTTGGATAGTTTATAGGATCGTCGGCAAATACAAGTTTTCCGTTATCGCATATTTTAACTATGTCGGCATAAGCAAGATTGTTGGCTTCTATTTTAGTAATGGTAGCTCCTTTTTTGGTTTGTTCTGCTACCGGTTTTTGCATGTATACCGTTTTGTATTCTTCTACCAATACTCTAAAAGCGTCTATAAAACTATCTGGCATATAGTTTTTAAGTGCTTCTTGGTTTTCCGGTAGTTCCAAAAATTTCAAGCTATTTTCTACGATGTTTAGACCTGCTTCACCGTTGCCTGCTGCTGCTTTTGCATAATAGTTAAACCCTGCTGCTTCTATTTTGGCTTTCATTGTGGTAGGGTCGTTTTCAAATGCTTGCTCGATGTACGATTTGAGAAACCTTACTTCTACAAGGCACCGGTCTAGTTTTTCTTTGACCTTGCCGCCTAGTATTTCTGTGACGGAGTCTCGGCTTTGAAAATCCGGTAAACTTTGGGCATTGGTAAGCTTTTGCTGTACAGATGCAATGTACTGTGGTGTGTACACCTTGAAGCGGATAGCAAAATTGGTTAACAATGCGGCGCAATTTGAAATGACGTTTGCTCCACCTGAGTAGAGCTCTTGCTGGGTGCAGGTATAAGCTGCTTTTACTTCTAGATTTGGCATGTTGTATAATTTTTTATTTACATAAAGAAAGATAAGATTTTCGAAAACATAAAAAAATACTATATTTATTTATCCACAGATTTTTCCACATACGTGTTAGTAATGAGGAACTAACAGGAGGTAATAAAAATGATAGTGGTGCATGGGGTGTAGGCAGATGGGGTAATGATGAAGGCAGAAATGGATTTGGAGAAGGTAGAAATGGATTTTGAGTGGACAGAAATAGATTTTGAGAATGCAGAAATAGATTTTGAGTAGACAGAAATGAAATTTGAGTGGGCAGAAATGGATTATGAGTGGGCAGAAATGGATTTTGAGTAGACAGAAATGGATTATGAGAAGGCAGAAACTGATTTTGAGAAGGCGGAAGGTACAAAATGGCGGAAAAGGGGGATTTTTTGGTAAATAAAGTGACAAAAGGGCGGGAATGTGGTGGTGTATTGACCTCACCCCGGCCCTCCCGAATATTCGGGACAGGTCCTCCGAAGGAGGGGAAGTCATTATAGGTGCTGTTTTATTGGGTGGCTGTTTTTTTTAGGTGGGCTGTTTTAATTTGTAGAGCAGATTGCTTCGTCGTGCCTCCTCGCAATGACGGGGAAGGTGTGCCTCCTCGCATTGACGGGGAAGGTGTGCCTCCTCGCAATGACGGGGAAGGTGTGCCTCCTCGCAATGACGGGGAAGGTTTGCCTCCTCGCAATGACGGGGAAAGTGTGCCTCCTAGTAATGACGGGGAAAATGATATTTTTGTGATAGAAGCTGACAACTGGAAATCGCTTCGGCCAGTTACATTATCTGCACCTGGTATGCAGAAATGTTATGAAGGGGGTAAGCGGCCTTCCTGCTTTTAGTCATTTTTTGTGAATGATGCCCCTGCTTAGGTGGGGGTTTTTTTATTGTGAATGGTGAATGGGGAATTGTGAATGATTATGGAGGAAGGGTAGGTTGCATGTTTTAATTAGGTGGGGTTTTTGGGTGGGATGTTTAAGTTTGGAGAGCAGATTGCTTCGTCGTACCTCCTCGCAATGACCGGGAGGGTTGTATCATATGACCTTATTCGTGTAATATTGTAAGTACAATGACTATTGAACAATACATCCAAAACATTAACAGCCGCTACAGGCAGGGCAATGCTACTGAACATACTTTTCGGGGGGATCTGCAACAACTGTTGGAAAATGTGGTGCCGGACGTAAGGGCAACCAATGAACCTAAAAGACAATCGTGTGGTGCGCCGGATTATATACTTACCAGAAAAGATATACCGGTGGGTTTTATAGAGGCTAAGGATATAGGCGATAAAGACCTTGCAGGGCTAAAAAAGACGGGTAATAAAGAACAGTTTGACCGTTATAAGGCTTCTCTTTCCAATCTTATTTTTACCGACTATCTCGATTTTCATTTGTACAGGGATGGGCAATTGATTACTACTATATCTATTGCAGAAGCCTCCCCAAACCCCTCCAAAGGAGGGGCTATAGAAATTGTAGCATTGCCGGAAAACTTTGCTGCTTTTACTAACCTGCTTAAAGATTTTTGTAGCCATATAAGCCAAACCATTAAAAGCAGTAAACGGTTGGCAGAAATGATGGCGGGAAAGGCTAGGCTATTGGCAGATGTGATAGAGAAAGCGGTAAACAGCGATGAAGCTACACACGAAAATAGTACGCTGAAGGAGCAAATGATGGCTTTTAAGCAGCTACTGATACATGATATAACACCGAAGGCTTTTGCAGATGTGTATGCACAAACGATAGCGTATGGCATGTTTGCGGCAAGGTTGCACGACCCTACACTGCCCACCTTTAGCAGGCAGGAAGCTGCTGAACTGATACCGAAGAGTAATCCTTTTTTGCGCAAGTTATTTGGCTATATAGCCGGGCCTGATATAGATGACCGCATAAAATGGATAGTGGATAGTTTGGTAGATGTTTTTTTGGCTTGCAATGTAGAAGAGCTATTGAAAAACTATGGCAAAAGCACGAAGACTGAAGACCCGATTATTCATTTTTACGAAACATTTTTGAGTGCGTACGATGCAAGCCTGCGCAAGGCAAGGGGGGTATGGTACACGCCGCATCCGGTGGTAAGCTTTATAGTAAGGGCAGTAGATGATATATTGAAAACGGAGTTTGATCTTCCGCAGGGATTGGCAGATACGAGCAAAACGAAAGTAAAAGTAAACCTACAAACGACTGATAAACGATACACCAACAATGTAAAGTCCATAGAAGAAGAAGTACACCGAGTGCAGATACTTGACCCCGCTACGGGCACGGGTACTTTTTTGGCAGAAGTGGTAAAGCACATACATAAACAATTTGAAGGGCAACAAGGTATATGGAGCGAATATGTAAGTAAACATTTGCTGCCAAGGCTGAACGGTTTTGAGTTGCTGATGGCTAGCTATGCTATGGCACATTTGCAACTGGATTTGCTACTGACCGAAAC
>JANPHE010000003.1:0-14631 GCA_031424295.1 Segetibacter sp.
AGATTGCGCCTATACATGGACGGGTACAGAACTCCTAATTTTTGGCGGTTCAAACGGTTCGGCGTTTGTAAATACCACAGCAAGCTACAACCCACAAACCAATACTTGGACCACCCTTAGCAATACCAATGCCCCCACCCCCCGCGGCGATGCCAATGCTGTTTGGACAGGGAACATGATGGTAATATGGTCGGGCAAAAACAACAACAACCAACCCCTCAACAGTGGTGGCCGCTATGTATTTGCCAACCAAAGAAAAGATGGTAGTGAAATACCTAGTCTGATTACAAAAAAATAGATAACCAAAAAAATATCCATTCTTTATTCTTCGCTGTTGGTGAACTTAAGTCCGGCTGGGTTCTTCTTTCCATTGCCATCCTAATTGTTTAAACAGGCACTGTAAAAACTTACAATGCCATCCTACAACTATAAACAGGCACTGTAAAAACTTATAATGCCATTCTACAACTATAAACAGCCACTGTAAAAACTTACAATGCCATTCTACAACTATAAACAGGCACTGCAAAAACTTACAATGCCATGCTACAACTATAAAAACAGGCACTGTAAAAACTTAGAATGCCATTCTACAACTATAAACAGGCACTGTAAAAACTTACAATGCCATGCTACAACTATAGACAGGCACTGTAAAAACTTACAATGCCATTCTACAACTATAAATAGACCAGGTAATAAATGACCATCCTATTCCTCCTTTGACACATAATATAAAAATATGTTAAAACAAAAAGTCATCATGTTTACCAATAT
The DNA here is from genome assembly GCA_031424295.1 of Segetibacter sp. Classification (GTDB taxonomy): domain Bacteria; phylum Bacteroidota; class Bacteroidia; order Chitinophagales; family Chitinophagaceae; genus Segetibacter. Next base: position 778 of record JANPHE010000003.1, read on the forward strand.
CAAATATATTTTACTTTAGCATAAATAAAAATATATACTATGATAGATTTATCTCGTTACTTCTTGGTTCTATTTATGAACCAAAGTATCTCTAAACAAGAGTTTCGTGCCTTTGTAGATGATTTTTTAAAAAAATTAGCTATTCAAAACACGGGTGGACTTTACAACGAAATGTTGAATTCGACCATTGCCGCATACGAAACATTCTTTGGTACCATTAACAATTTGGATGTGAAGGCAGCTATTCAAAAAAGTAGGACTGCTAGTATGAATTTGGTTATGCAGGCTTTTATAACATCGGTACAGTCTAGCGGATTGGTTATTGAAGGTTTATTTAAAAACAAACCTGAATTGGAAGAGTTTTTTCCACTTGGTAGAAATGAATTTAACCAAGCTACTTTAGAAAATGTAGAAACCCTTATGAAAAGGCTTGCCACTTCTACTGCTACCCACAGAACCAAAGTAGGCGATGCTATTGCAAAAGAATTTGAGGTTTACCCCGATCTATTTAAAGAAGCACGTGGTGTGCAATTAACAGAGATAGCCAGAGTAAGCGACATAAGGCAAGAAGCAAAAGATGCACGTCTTGAATTGGCTACTTTAATGACCAAAAACGTATTGCAAATTGCCATGAACAACATTGGTAATCCCGATGCAGCTAAACTGTTTTTCAATCAATCGCTGCTAGAAGATAAAGGCATCAGCGCAGTTGAAGATACACCACCAACTCCCCCATCTGTCTCTTAGTCTTTGGTCATATTATATTGTTTTAGTGTCCGCCCCGTATCGTCCGGGGCGGTTTTGTTCCTGCTGGTTAAAGTGTTCTGCAGGGCACTTAAATTAAAGTTGGTTGCAGGACCCCCGAATATATGTCGGGGCAAGTTGTGTCCGGTAAATTTAGTGGTGTTTGTAAATAGGGTGAGTAGCTAAGAAATTAAAGCATTTTAGTCCCGTCAGATTCTCCTTTTGATAGCTTTGCAGCGTACCCAACTGAAGTTCACCAAAATTCTAAAAGTGGAAAGTGGAAATTAGCTGAACATTGGAAATCGTATGAACACAATGTAAAGAACCATACAGAGGGGATTGTGTCTGTGCATTATGAAGAACCTTCTTAAGACACAACGCAGGTTCCCGTAGCTATAACACAAGGCTTTGAGAGGAGAACCTGCTAGGACGAAGGGAACCTAAAGTGTAAGTTTAATTACAGATTGCAGGTTTCCTTTGCTCTGCTGCTAAACCTATACAAGGAGAACCTGTAAGGACGAAACCACTGATTATTGGTGGGACGAGCGATATGTGTATATTCGTTTGGTGAATAACAACCAACCAAGGCGGAAAGGTGTTCCGTACTCAAAAACTATAATTTAGAAATCATGAAAGCTGCACTTTTAACTACCTGTTTACTTATTGTTGTGTGTATGGTAGATGCACAACAAATCACATCCACAGTAAGCGATCAAACCAATTTTGCACCCCTTAGCAAAGTTTTCAGGTTTGGATCAAAATACATCAGCATCGTCCAGGGTGAAACAAAAAACCAAATGGGGCGCTTTAAACTATCCAAAGAAAAATTCTCGGTTTCTCTTTTTATGCAGGACAAACAAATGAAGTTGACCGGTTCAACACCTCTTTCAAATGGGGAAAGGGTATATGGTCCCTTCGATGCATCCCTTCAGCAGATTAATAATAAAGTATACCTCGTTTACTTCCAGATGGCCGAAGGAGACGATGCAGGCCCTATTCACGTTATGGCGGGTGAAATTGATACAACAAATCTTGGCCTTATCAATCCAAAGGAAATCCTCACTGTCACCTACAAGATAAAGTCTTCCGTCTTTATTGTAGCCAATAATCTCACCACTGATCGCCTCAGGATAAGCGAGTCTCCTGATAAATCAAAGGTGCTTGTTGCCTGGGCATCGGGAAACCAGAACATCTATTTCTATTCAGTGCTTGACGCTCAATTGAACGCCATGTGGTCGAAAGAAGGAAAAGTTGGCAACGATTCGGAATTGAAGACATTCCTCTCCGGCAGTTGTATAGACAATGGCGATAATGTTTATCTCGGTTTCACAGGGACCTTGGACAAAGACGCAGAAAATGGTCATGTTGTTCTATGTACAAAGAATAATAACGGAAAAGACCTGATTGTTCCCATTCCTGAAGGACAGGCGGCAGAAGTGCATTGTATTTCATCAAACGATAAGCCGGTACAAATTGTCGGCACCTACCATGTTAACACCCCGAACCTCACCGGCGTATTCAGTGCTTCACTTAAAGTGACAGATAATAAAATATCAGGTGTAAAACTCACACCATTCACGCCCGAATTCCTAAGCGATTTAAAAAGCGAAGAATGGGAATGGTCCTTTACCAAAGGCAAATACATCGGGATGGTTGATTGCCTTGAATCTGATACGTATGCTTTGGAGGATGGTTCTATCCAGATGGCCGGACAATTGTACCGCTATCATTCTACAAGTTCATCCGGCTATTTCATTAGGGGAAGTATTATTTCTATTTGGTTTAAGAACGGCGAGACAACCATTACCCGTATTCCACGATATTCATCCTACGCTTTGAATGATTTTGCAAATGGATTTTTCATAGCGATCAAGAAAGATCAGTCAATCATCTTTGTCAACGAACTGAAACAAAACCTTGATGGGAAACACACCTTCAAGTACGAGACGAATACTTCAGAGGATATAGCGTTATGCGCAATTACGATTGCCGATGGAAAGGTTGTCAAAAAAGAAATGGTGGCAGACCTGCAGAATGAAGACATGGTTGCCATACCACGGTTTACTGCGTTAGTCAGTGGTAATGAGGTCGTGGTTCCGTTTCAGAAGTTGAAAAAATTCGGAGGAAAAGAGAATGTTGGGAAGGGGGTGTTTGTCAGGTTTTAATCTATCTTGGAGTTTCTTAAAAATCAAGTCAGGAAACAGTTTTTTGTTTGTAGCTTTTGGCTAAGAAATAAACATTAAACTAGCTATAAATTTTTCGTCGGCATGGAGTCTCCCTCGTCCGGCTGGGGGTCTTCTTTCTGAGCATTGTGCGTTTGCTAGAGACCCCGGCTTGGGCAACTTTTGTAAACAGCGCATGGTCCCTTTCAGGAGACACCACGCAGACGAAAAGGGTTCCGCAGGGCACTAAAATTAAACTTGGTTGCAGGACCCCCGAATATATGTCGGGCAAGTTGTGTCCGGTAAATTTAGTGGTGTTTGTAAATAGGGTGAGTAGCTAAGAAATTAATGTCTTTTCGTCCCGACAGATTCTCCTTCTGATAGCCTTGCAACGCAGCTAGTGAACCTGCCGTATTCATGCTACCCAACCATCATCCGCTCTATTCTTTTATCAATAAAACCCGAAGACCGAAAACCTTCTTTTCCAGCTCACTTAGTTTTTACTTTGCGCTTAAATTTTTCAATAAAATCTTTGCTGAAATCGCTCAAAATTAACCGTCCACTAATGGCGGCCCTTTCTTTTAGTAAGGTGTCCCAATCTTCGGTGCCTTTCCAAAATATTTTCTTCAATTCCACCATCGCATCCGGATTGCTGTGAGATAAGGTAGATGACAATCGGGTAATGGAATCGTCCATCCCTTCTATTTCCGGATGCAGTTCGGCATACAATCCTTTTCGCCTTGCCCAATCTGCAGACCTAAATAGGTTTGCATCTATGGTTAGTTGCGTAAAGGGCGAAAGTCCCATTTTTCGCTGTACTGCAGGGCCTACCACAAAAGGGCCTATCCCCACAGCTAGTTCACTCAGTTTTATATCTGCCCCTTCTGCTGCTATGGCATAATCTGCTGCTGCAGCTATCCCTACGCCACCACCAATACATTTGCCATGTATGCGGGCTATGATAAATTTGGGCGCTTTTCGCATGGCATTAATCACTTTGGCAAACCCCGAAAAAAAGGCCAAACCTTCTGCCTCGGTTTTTATAGCCTGCAACTCATCAAAAGAAGCACCTGCGCAAAAAACTTTGTCGCCGGCAGATTTTAAAATAATGGTTTTTGTATCGGGGTCAATCCCTTCGCTGTGAATGGTTTGTGCGAGTGTCTCTAGCAATTTGCCGGGCAGCGAATTACTCTGAGGATGAAAAAATTCAATGGTTGTAATACCATGTTCTTTTTCGGTCTTTACATATCCGTCTTTTACTTCGGTTATCATATGGGGGCAGTTTAATTTTTATCGTTTTAATCAGCAATCTGTATCATAAAAGTAAACAAACTTCATTAGCCAAACAGACAAAGCATTCTTTTTTGTGGGTCATCCATAAAAAAACCTCCCTTAAATTAAAGGAGGCAAGCAGTTGGTATTGGATTGCTTTTTATTTTCTTTTATCAATCTCAGCACACAAACTCTCAAATATTTCATCAACACTTCCTTCGCCCCGTACATGTACTACTTTATTGAATTGCTCATAATAGTCAGCTACGGCCGAAGTCTTGGTATGGTATTCAGTTATTCTGGCTTTAATCACATCTTCATTGTGATCATCGGTTCTGCCACTCGTAAGTCCCCGGTTCAGCAGTCGTTTAATCAATTCTTCTTCCGTCACCTCAAGGGCTAAGAAAATACCTATTTCCGTGCTTTTTTGTTTTAATAGCTCATCCAATGCTTTTGCCTGCGCTTGTGTTCTGGGAAAACCATCAAAAAGAAATCCTTTTGCTTCGGGATGTTGATCGAGGCAACTGCTAATCATGCCGATAACGACAGCATCAGGTACAAGCTGCCCTTTTTCCATAAATTGTTTGGCTTCCATTCCCAGTGTAGTCATTCCGGCTATTTCACTTCGTAGCAAATCTCCAGTTGAAAGGTGCAATAAACCATAAGTTGAGATCAATCGTTCACTTTGTGTTCCTTTTCCACTTCCCGGAGGTCCAAATAAAATTATATTAAACATTAGCAATTTGTCATTGTATGTGAAGCAAATATAAGTGCTGGTACTTAAACTTACTTTAACAGTTTAAGACCGAATATACTACGTTTCTGTTAATATGACCTATTCTACAGCTATTTATCTACATTTAACAACCTTTCAATACCGGTCTGTGTTTAGCTTTATGCAGTAATTTAGCACATGAAAAACATTTTACTATTTATTATTACAGCTACTTGTTGTTTAGGCTGTTATTCGCAAACCAATAAAAATAAAGTTGTGGAACCGAACGAGAAAAAAAATGCCTTGCAATCTGAAACCGATAGTACCAAAGTAGTGTTGACAGATGCAGAATGGAGAAAAAAATTATCACCGGAAGTATATTATGTAGCTCGTGAAAAAGGTACCGAAAGACCATGGACCAGTAAGTATGAGAAATACAATGAGATAGGTACTTACTATTGCGCGGCTTGTGGCAATGCATTATTCAAAAGTGATACTAAGTTTGAAAGCGGATGTGGTTGGCCAAGTTTTTATGAACCTATCAGCAAGTCGGCTATTATTTATACGCCGGACAATGCCCATGGAATGACCCGTACTGAAGTGCAATGCGGCAGATGTAAATCTCATCTTGGTCACGTTTTTGAAGATGGACCACCTCCAACAGGTTTGAGATATTGTATAAACGGGGTAGTGCTGGATTTTGATAAGGCGCAAAAAGCTGAAAAAATATTTAAAGCCGAGAATAAAGAATAGAAATAATTATCTTATGAAAAAAAAGCTCCTATATTCATTTATGGGAGCATTTTTTTGTGAATTGTATGGAAAAAGGGGAATCAATAACTTTTTTTTGATTGCCATTGATATTAATAGCGAAATGCTACTTTTGTCAATATGAAATTAAGCCATCTTGCAGACACTCTTACAGGCTCTGAAATTGTTAAACTAGGAAATGCAATTAGTGAGCGAATTAGAAACGGAGAAAAGATTTACAATTTCACCATCGGTGATTTTGACCCATCAATATTCCCAATCCCTTCCGAATTGGAGGAAGGAATAATTGATGCTTACAGGCATAAGTTTACCAATTATCCTCCTGCTGATGGAATTCCTGAATTAAGGAACGCAGTTGCATCCTTTCTTCACAAATGGGTGGGATTGAACTACGCAAACAATGAAATACTGATTGCCGCAGGTGGGCGTCCATTAATTTATACGACCTTTAAAACAATCGTTGACAAAGGCGACAAGGTTATTTATGCTGTTCCTTCATGGAACAACAATCACTACACACACATGTCTGAGGCAGAGCACTGTATGATTGAAGCGTTGCCTGAGAATAATTTCATGCCGCTTGCTTCGGATATTAAACCCCACATTAAGGGAGCAACGCTTATTTGCTTATGTACTCCTCAGAACCCAACAGGGACTACAATGCAACATAGTGAGCTGGAGAAAATCTGTGATTTTGTGTTGGAAGAAAATGCCAGCAGGGGCGAAAATGAAAAGAAGCTGTACATGATGTACGACCAAATGTATTGGACATTGACTTTTGGAAATACAAAACACTCAGATCCGGTATCGCTTCGGCCGGAAATGAAAGAATACACCATATTTGTTGATGGCATTTCCAAAGTATTTGCTGCAACAGGAGTAAGGGTTGGTTGGGCAATGGGTCCTGCGCATATTATAGCAAAAATGAAAGCTATTCTCAGCCATTTAGGAGCGTGGAGCCCTATGGCGGAGCAGAAAGCTACCGCTAAATTTCTTTTGCAGGATGAATCTATAGAAAGATACCTCGTTCACTTCAAAGCGGAAATAGAAGAAAGGCTAAGCCGGATTTTTGAAGGTTTCAAAGCATTGCACAACAGTGGATTCGCTGTTGATGCTATTTCGCCACAAGCGGCTATTTACCTTACGATCAGGTTTGATTTGGTGGGCAAAAAAACAAACAATGGTTCCATACTGGAAACGCAAGCAGATGTAACGGAATACTTATTGGCCGAAGCCAGTCTTGCAGTGGTTCCATTTTATGCTTTTGGTGCAGACCGCAATTCTCCATGGTATAGGTTGAGTGTAGGAACATGTAAAAAAGAAGAAATTGATGAAATGCTTGGAAAGTTGAAAAATGCACTAACCAATTTAAGTTAGCTATAAAAAAGGAGGTGATTTTTGATCACCTCCTGTTTTTATACTCAATTTTACATTCTAATTTTTATTACTAATGAATTGAAATTTCTTAAGCTTGTTATTTTTAATAATCCGCTCAATTTTTATTGGATTGTCAATGATTTTGTAATTAGTAATATCAATTATTTCATTTGCTATGCAAAAATTATACATTGATTCTACATGAAACAATAATTGATGTAGTTTTTCTACCTCATAATCAACCTCTTGTTTGTCTGAGTTGCTATTTCTTGTTAGCAATAATATGTCTCTGTTTTTTGAGTTCATAGTGATTAATGTTATTAACGCTTGAAGACCCTTTTTTGTTGCAAAAAACTGCTTAACCTACTGACTTTTTAAAAACTCCCGGGCATCCACAACCTCTTCCGGATTTGCTGGTGCCACAACTACTAAAAGTAATCGCTAGGGCGAATAACAATAAAACTGATATTTGGGTAACCTTTTTCATAATAGAATTAATAAGACATAACAAATTTAGCAGTTAATAAATTGATAGATAAATTAAAAATTTCCGTTCTGATAGCCCCGCTTGATTGGGGATTGGGTCATGCAACCAGATGCATCCCTATAATCTCGCATTTAATCAAATCAGGTTGTAAAGTAGTAATTGCTACTGAAGGAGTCCAACAAAATTTGTTAAAAAGGGAATTTCCTGATCTACAATTTATTCAATTGAAAGGTTATCACATACAGTATGCTAAAAGAAAACGTTGGTTCTCCTTAAAAATTATGTTACAGCTGCCAAAAATATGGCGTGCCATTAAAAAAGAAAAAAGGTGGCTCGAAAATTATTTGCAACATTCACCAGTTGATATGATCATATCCGATAACAGATATGGACTTTATCATCAGAAAATTCCTTGTGTGATTATGACACACCAATTGCAGATAAAGGCCCCATTTGCTTTAGCCGAAAAGCTGATGCAATTGGTACATTATAACATGCTGAAAAATTTCACAGCTTGTTGGGTGCCAGATACCAAAGGCGAGCCAAATATTGCCGGAACCTTATCTCATCCTAAAACCTTGCCTGCCTTACCTGTTACTTACATAGGACCCTTAAGCAGATTCAATGAATCTATTCAAGTCAACAAAGACATCTTTCTCCTAATAGTTTTGTCAGGTCCTGAACCGCAAAGATCAATATTCGAAAACCTGCTAATCAGCCAGTTAAAAACATTTCCAAAAAAAGCAATGTTGATAAGGGGCTTGCCACAAAATGAAAAGACCATCGAGATAAATTCAAATTTTACCGTCATAAATCACCTGAAAGCCTTTGAACTTGAATCTGCATTCCTTAGGTCTGAATACATTGTCAGCCGAAGTGGATACACGACCATTATGGATATCATTAAACTGAAAAAGAAAGCTGTTTTAATACCTACACCGGGCCAAACGGAACAGGAGTATCTTGCTGACCATCTTCACAAACAAGGTTGGTGCATGTCCTCCACACAAGAAAATATTAATATTCAAAAGGTAATTGAGGAAGCAGTAAAATTTGAATTCAAAAACTTTGAAATAGATATGAATACTTTTCAAAAATCTATAGACGAATTTATCTCAAAAAAAATGACTAGGCTTTAGGAAAATCATAAAACCAAAATTCTTTTTTAGCTTCTAAAAATTCCTTCCATGAAGTTATGTTGACCTTTACTGCAAATACTGCGCAAGTAGGCAAATCATCTACCTTCACATTGGTTAGGCTGTTTATAAAATTTGTTATTCCTGGGTTATGAGAAAATATGGCAATTTGTTTAAACTGATCACTTTGTTCTGAAATCACCTTCTCAAATGTTTTTGAACTCGCTTCGTATAGTGATGGGATGGTTAGGATTTCCAAATCATTATACACCTTGGAAAATAGGGTAGCAGTTGATAAAGCCCTTTTAGCGGGGCTGCTGATCATTACTTCTAAATCTACTCCACGCTTTTTCAATCTTTCTGCCATTTCCGGAGCATCAGATTTACCTCGTTGATTGAGTGGTCTGTCAAAATCTTCTACACCAAAGTCCCAATTACTCTTTGCGTGTCTAACAATCAATAATGAATACATAAATACAGAATAATGAAAAGAAAAATATTGCTTAATTAACTAGTATCCTCTTTGGTTATTTCCTTCCATAAAATTGATAAATGCTTTGTTGACTACCCTGTTTCCACCAACGGTGGGGTAGTTGCCGGTAAAATACCAATCGCCAGTATTTGTTGGACAACTAGCGTGGAGGTTTTCTATCGTTTGGTAGATTACTTCCACAGGAAAATCAATATTGTCAGGAGTAATGAGTTGGGCTATTTTATTAGAAATTTCTTCAGTTGAGAATGGTTTGTACACTTGCCTTACAATATTCTCTCTATGTAATTCATTAGTCTGTCCCATTTCCTTACATTTATCATATAAGTCTTGTAACAAAAATTCCATGCCACGGTCCTTAATCAATGCTATAGCTGCTCTGAAGGCGATAAAATCCCCAAGTTTGCTCATGTCTATTCCATAGCAATCAGGGTATCTGATTTGTGGTGCCGATGAAACAACAATGATTTTTTTCGGTTGTAAACGAGATAGCATTTTTACTATACTTTCCTTCAGCGTTGTGCCACGAACAATTGAATCATCTATGACCACCAAAGTGTCTTCACCTTTTCTTACCGTTCCATAGGTGATATCATAAACGTGCTGCACCATTTCATTTCTGCTTACATCTTCTGTAATAAACGTGCGTAGCTTCACATCTTTTATCGCTATTTTTTCCTGCCTGATCTTACGATTAATCATTGCAGATAGCTTTTCTTCATCAATATCGTTCCCCCAGCTTAATATCCGTTGTACTTTTATCTGATTCAAGTAATCTTCCATTCCTTTGCACATCCCGTAATAAGCTATTTCGGCAGTATTGGGAATGTAAGAGAAGATGGTATTTTTAAGATCGTAGTCTATAGCTTCCAATACTGGTTTGCTCAGTTGGTTGCCCAAAGCCATCCTTTCTCTGTATATTTTTTCATCACTGCCTCTTGAGAAATATATCCTTTCAAAACTGCAGGCTCTTCTTTCTAATGGCTTTAGTATTTGCTCAACGCTGTATTCGCCATCTGCTTTAACAATTATAGCATTGCCAGGCATGAGTTCCAATACTTCATTCTCACCTACATTAAAGGAGGTTCTGATAGCAGCCCTTTCGCTAGCGGCTACTACCACTTCATCATCTATGTAGTAATATGCAGGCCTGATGCCATGTGCATCTCTCATTACAAAACTATCGCCATTGCCTATCAGTCCTCCTATAGTGTAACCTCCATCAAACAGTGAAGTAGCTTTTTGCAAAACAGATGGGATGTCAATTTTATCCTCGTTTTCTTCATCTTCTTTTACTAAGAAATGATAAACAACTTCAAGCATTGCTGCCAAATCACTTTGTTTTGAAAATGTTCCCGGTTCAATATTAATTAGATCAAATAGTTCATCCGTATTTACCAGATTGAAGTTTCCAGCCATTGCAAGATTCCTTGAAGGAATGATGTCTCTTCTGATAAACGGGTGACAAAATTCTACATTGTTTTTTCCTTGTGTGCCATACCTTAGGTGGCCAAGTAATAATTCGCCTAAAAAAGGGAGATGCCCTTTTAATAAACCTGGATGTTGACGTATGTTGGGTTGAAACTTCTCAAGTTCTGCAACCTCCTTTCCTACAGTAGCAAATAGATCTGCAATGGCTTGTGGCGCAGCACTTCTTATTCGATGCAAAAAAGGATATCCGGGCTCTACATCAAGTTTTACAGCGGCTAGTCCAGCGCCATCCTGTCCTCTGTTATGCTGCTTTTCCATTAGTAGGTAAAGCTTGTTCAATCCATATAAAACGGTGCCATACTTCTGCAAATAGTAGGAGAAGGGTTTTCTTAAACGAATGAATGCTAAACCACATTCATGTTTTATTTCATCGCTCATTGTGTTTCAGAAGCTGCTAAGATACAAACTGCAAGTTAAACATAATATTAAAAGACTAGGAAGCCAGCCGTTCTGCAAGCCACAAAAACTTTTCGGAAAAGTTATTTACTTCTTTAAAAAAAAGCTGATCCAATAAAGCACCATCGGCATCAAATTTTTTATCAATATGAGGTGCGATCAACATTTGTGGACTTGGTATGCCAAACAAAGCGGATACTAACAATAAGAGTTGTTGGCTTGCACGCATACCGCCAAGCGCCCCGCTAGAAGCAGTCACTATTCCAAATGCCTTGTGCAATTGCTTTGGAAAATGGTCGAACAGATTTTTCATTGAAGGTGTATAACTGCCATTGTATTCTGGTGTTACAATAATAAAAGCCTCTGCTGCAAACATCCGCTGCGCCAAGGGCTTGTATTTTTCTGGTGTCACTTCTACCGAGGAATAGACTTCTTCCTGCAATGTTGGAAAATTCCATTCTCGGACATCTATGATGTTTACATTGTGCTTAGATACTGCTTGTAAATGCTTTTGTAGAAACATTGCCAATCTAAAACTGGTACTATTCATTCTAGGACTTCCTGAAATTATTTCTATGTTCATTTTATTATTATTGTCAAACACTCTTAACAACAAATAACCATTGATGTTTGCTGCTAATAAAAAAAGGACAGGCAAAGAGATATTTGCCTGTCCTGAATGTTTAGTTCTGTTTTATCACCTCAATGTTCATTTCTAATTTTACCTCTTCTGATACAACCATACCACCTGCTTCAGTAAGAGCGCTCCATTTTAAACCATATTCTTTTCTGTTAACTTTTCCGGTTATTTCAAATCCCATTCTTTCCATGCCCCAAGGATCTATGGTTTTGCCATTGTATGTTACTTGCAATTCTATTGGTTTAGTTACATCACGTATGGTGAAATCCCCAGATAGTATGTATTCTTCACCACTTTTTCTTTTCATTCCAGTTGACTTAAAGTTTAGTTTAGGGAATTGTTCAGCATTGAAGAAATCATCTCCTTTTAAATGTCCATCCCTTTGCTCATTCTTAGTCTCAATACTGTCTACCTCTGCTCCAAAGTTTATGTTTGCATCACTAAAATCGGCTTCGTTGACTTCAATCGTGCCATCGAATTTTTTAAAGGTTCCTGAAACAGTAGAAATCATTAAGTGCTTCACTTTGAACATAATTTCTGAATGATCTACATCAATTTTGTAAGTTGCCATTGTTATTGTTTTTATTTGGTTAAATAATTAATCTTCAATCAATACGCCCATTTTACCCATCTCGTAATCTCTAAATGCTTCCATTATTTCAGATTGAGTGTTCATTACAAAGGGGCCGTGAGATACAATTGGCTCATTTATCGGTTCTCCTGTTCCAATAATAATTACACTATTTTCCATTGCTATTAAGTCAAAGCCCTGCCCATCCTTGTTTAATACAGCTACATATTTCGAATCAACATCGTCAGCCTCTCCACTGATTTTAATTTTTCCATGTAATAGGTATATGAATGCATTGTGATTAGTGGGGATGTCGAAATAATAATGCCCGCCTTGTCTAGCGTTAACCGTAAAAGTATTAACAGGAGAAAAGGAAGGAATTGGACCCTTAACTCCATTTAATTCTCCGGAATGAATGTTTATTTTTATCATCTCATCTTCACTAATTATCGATGGCGTATCCTCGGCAGTTAGTGGAATATAATTTGGTTGATCCATTTTATGAGCCGATGGAGTATTGACCCACAGTTGAATTATTTCTTGAATACCACCAATTTCCTGAATATTACTTGGAGGCCTTTCGCTATGAACAATGCCCATTCCTGCATTCATCCACTGAGTACCACCTTCATAAACGATATTGTTATTTCCTCTACTGTCTCTATGGTGAACGCCTCCTTTGAAAATAAAAGTTACAGGCGAAAATCCCCTGTGTGGGTGAGGCCCAACGCCTGCTTTTAGTGCCGGAATATGAGTTGGTACTTTTACTTCTGCATGATGCAACAATAGAAATGGATCTATTGATTCTGCCTTTGATGATGGAAAAGCCTGGCGGACAGGCATGCCACCCATATCAAATTGGTTGGCGTAAACAATGCTTTTTATGCTTCTGTTCTTTTTCATTTTATGCTCCTTTCATTGGTATATCAATGATTAATATATCTGCATCTGAGTTTGCTGTCAAAGTAAATTGTTCGGTATCCCAAATACCCAAAGCATCTCTTTTTAAAAGCTGTTGCTCGTTTATGACTAAACTACCTTCCAAAACGAAAAAGTAAACGCCATTTCCACTTTTTTTGGGGCTATAATCCAAAGATTTTCCCTGTTGCAAATGGGTCATAGAAAACCATGCGTCTTGATTGATCCAAACTGCTTGCTCATCATCAGGTGCCACTACAGTTTGAAGCTTATTAATTCTGTCTTTTACCAGGAAGGTTTTCTGATCGTACCTCGGTGTAATATTTTTAAGTTTTGGGAGCACCCAAATCTGTAAAAAATTAGTTGTTTTACCTTTAAAATGATTAAACTCTGAATGACTGATACCACTACCTGCACTCATTATTTGAACGTCATTTTCGTTTATTACGGATTGGGTACCAGTGCTGTCCTTGTGCTCTAGTGCACCCGACAGTGGGATGGAAATAATCTCCATGTTATCATGTGGATGTGTGCCAAAACCGGAGCCGCCGATTATAATGTCATCATTTAAAACGCGGAGTAATCCAAAGCCCATCTTTTCAGCATCATAATAATGACCAAAACTAAAAGAATGATGGCTGTTCAACCACCCAAAATTAGCTACTCCCCTTGTGTTTGCACTGT
>JANPHE010000004.1:0-5918 GCA_031424295.1 Segetibacter sp.
AAGCTGGTTTGGGCTAATGTATTGGGGCGTAGCTGCACGCTTTTTTGAACCCTTAGCTGCTTTTGCTTGCATCTGGTAAAATTTAATGACCTAAAAGCTAAAGATAGTAAGGGTTTGGGCTTGTTGAGCAAGCCCTAATTATACTGTTTAAAATCAAGTGGCTTTAGATAGCAGCCTAATTGCCGGTAATGGATTTTTTTTATAGGAATAATTGTTTTTGTTTTAAAATGGTTTTCTATTTAGTGAATGATTACCTTTCTTAAAAAAAGTATTATGAAATGTCTAACAACAATGGTGGCTTCCTTTATTTTGGTGTTTATTATTTCTTGTGGTAATACGGAAAACAACAAACTTATCATTGGTAATTGGCAAGGAGTACAATGGGTTGTAGGTGGGCAACCTTCAGAAAATATGACAAGTCAGACTTCCTTTTCATTTGACTCAACCGGTGTATATTCATATCAATATGGCAGCAATAAAGAAACAGGCACCTATAAAATAGCCAATGATGAATTGTACACAACTCCTAATAACGAATTGGAGATGATGGTAAAAATTATAAAATTGACCGCAGATTCTATGGTTTTTGAAATGAACAGGGGCGGACAATCAGAAGAACTAACATTGATTAGGAAATAATTATTTTAGACAACCTTTTCCACCTATTTTTTATTTCATTTTATGAACGCTAATGGGATTTTGAATGCTTTAGGTTGCAACACTAACAATTATGTTGTGTTTTAGTAGCATATATAACTATTTATTTGGCATTGAAAACTTTTTAATAATTGAGGATTGCCTGAGGAAATGGCAATTATTTTCTTGAAATAAAACCTAAAGCGAAATAATATCGTAAGTATTAGTCTTAAACCAACGATTATTTAAATCTAAACTAGAACTAATGAAAACGAAAATCTACATCATTTCCATTTTTGTATTCTGCATTGCTGTAATCGGCATTGTCATAAATTATCAGCAAAATAAATCAAAAAAAGATCAGGCAATTTATCAGCTTTTACCAAGAAAAGGAGTTGCAGCTAATTCTGCAGATTGGAAAATAGTACAAGAAAAAGTTGCTGGTTTTTTAGCGGCCATTAAGTCAAATCCGACAGATACAAAATCATCTCTTCAATTAGCAGCACTGTATATTCAAGAAGCCAGAGAGACAGGTAATTATATGTATTATGATAAAGCTGCTATGAAATATGTAAACAATGTATTGAAAATCAGCCCAAAAGACTTCAATGCTTTGGTATTTAAATCGCTCATTTTTATGTCGCAGCACCATTTTCAAGATGGTCTGAATGCTGCATATGAGGCGCAATCGGTTAATCCTTATAATGCATATGTTTATGGTTTACTTGTAGATGGTCATGTAGAAATGGGGCACTATGATTCTGCAGTTATTTATTCTGACAAAATGGTGTCTATACGCCCTGACCTTACTTCTTATTCCAGGGTATCTTATTTAAGGGAAATCTATGGCAATTATGAAGGCGCAATAGATGCTATGAAAATGGCCGTAGAAGCAGGAGGTAGGGGAGATGAACATACTGAATGGACGAGAGTTCAACTTGCTCATTTGTATGAAAAGACAGGGGACTTTAAAACTGCAGAAGGATTGTACTCGATGTCATTGTCTCTTCGACCAGACTATCCTTATGCATTGGCAGGCATGGCTAGAGTGGCAAAAGCATCTAAAGATTATAAAAAAGCCATTGAGTTGTTAGAAAAGGCAGATGCCTTAACAATGGATAACAGTATGAAAGAAGATTTGGTAGAGTTATACAAGTTAACGGGAAATAAAAAGGCTGGTGAAACTGTAAAATACCTTGTTAAATATTTATCCAATGATGCCAATCAGGCAAACGATGATGAGTTGGTTGGACATTATACTGATCGTGAATTGGCTTACGCATATCTTCAGGATAATGATAATGAAAATGCTTTGAAGCATGCTTTGCTTGAATACAATCGTCGCCCTTTAAATATTGACGCAAACGAAACCTTGGCTTGGGTATATTTCCAAAAAGGCGATTATAACAAAGCTACCCAATACATAAAAACAGCATTAAAAACTAATTCTAAAAACCCTGTATTATTAAGTCGTGCCGGATTGATATTTTATAAAGCTGGTGACAAGGAAATGGCTAAATCGATGATTACAAAAGCTAATCTTACAAGCATTTACTTAGATCCGTCTTTAAGATTGCAGACTGAAAATGCAATGCAAAATCTATAATTTTAATTAGTTAAATTATAGTACAGTTGCATTTATAATTTGCCAAACTAAAAGCCAAAGCTAAAAGTATAAATCACAAATACAATCGGATAAAAAATGAGGTTCAATTTTAAAACCATTTCTTTTATTTTATTTGTATTTGTTATGGTTCTTTTTCCCACGTTATCTTTTGCCCATACAATCAATTATGCTTTACAGGATGCCCCGGTTACTGATGTTGCAGGTTATTACCTAAAGCTTGGTTTTAGTCACATCATCCCAACCGGATTGGATCACATATTATTTGTCATTGGGCTTTGCATAATCAGTAAGGATGTTAAATCAATCTTTTGGCAGGCTACAGCATTTACAGTTGCTCATTCTATTTCTCTTGCACTCAGTATGAAAAGCATCATTATTGCTCCGGGTGCGGTGGTTGAACCTATCATTTCATTATCTATCTTTTTTATTGCTATTGAAAATTTATTGTTGTCCAAGGTAAAACCATGGCGTATTTTGCTCGTCTTTTTGTTTGGATTAATACATGGTTTAGGTTTTGCCAGTTCTCTTAATGAAATAGGCTTGCCCCCAAATCAATTTGCATTGTCCATCATTTCATTTAACCTTGGCGTAGAACTTGGTCAGATAGCAATCATCTTATCTATGTTCCTGCTGATCATTAAGC
The DNA here is from genome assembly GCA_031424295.1 of Segetibacter sp. Lineage (GTDB taxonomy): Bacteria > Bacteroidota > Bacteroidia > Chitinophagales > Chitinophagaceae > Segetibacter. Next base: position 2,907 of record JANPHE010000004.1, read on the forward strand.
CTTTTGGAAAACTTGCTAATTATAGGAAAATAGTGGTTTTCCCAATGTCTATTGTAATTGGCATTATTGCCATTGTTTGGACTATACAGCGTTTATCTTATTAACGAAACTAGGATACCTTTATGCCTTATAAAACACTTTTTTGAATAAAAACAAACGTGGGTTATTTGTGTGACAGTTGTCTCTTGTAAAGTTGTATGGCATTTTCATAGCCAACATACAATGCATCGCATACCAATGCATGTCCAATAGAAACTTCTAAAAGTCCAGGAATTTGCTCTGTAAAGTAGTTTAGATTTTTTAGGTCAAGATCATGGCCGGAATTAATTCCAAGACTCAATTCATTTGCTTTCATTGCTGCTTCAATATATGGGGCAATAGCACTTACTTTGTCTTCAGGGAAGTTCCTGGCATAACTTTCAGTATATAATTCTATCCGGTCTGTTCCAGTTTCTTTGGCTCCGATCACCATTTTAATGATAGGATCAACAAAAATAGAAGTTCTGATACCTGCATTCTTGAATAGTTGAATGATGTTAGTAAGGTATTCTTTCTGTTCAATAGTGTTCCAGCCATGATCTGAAGTCAATTGTCCAAGTGCATCAGGAACAAGTGTTACTTGTGCAGGGCAAATTTCTAATACCAGATCAACAAAAGATTGTTCACGAGGATTACCTTCAATATTTAGCTCTGTTTTAATTGCCTTTTTTATTTCCCTGACATCGTTATACCGGATGTGCCTTTCGTCCGGTCTGGGATGAACAGTTATGCCATCTGCACCAAAACGCTCTGCATCCAAAGCTGCTTTCAGAACATTGGGATTATCTCCACCCCGGCTATTTCGTAGTGTTGCAAACTTGTTGATGTTGACGCTAAGTTTTGTCATTAGGATTATTTAGAAATACAAATTTGATAATAAAAAAGTAATTATTAATTATTCTGACAATAGTTTTTACATTCAGTACAATCATTACAACCTAATTGTTGTCCAATATTATACATAAATTATTGTTGAATCAACGCATTGTAGTTCGATTAAAAAATTAATCAAGTTATAAAAGCGGTTTAAAATGAGTGATTATTTATTGCCGGATTGTTTTTGCCAATGATACTAGATGTACTTTTGTAATCATGGCTTATAGATCGTTGGAAGAATGTCTGCTTGATTTAGAAAAGCACAATCACCTGATTAGAATTAAAGAAGAAGTTGATCCATACCTTGAGATGGCTGCTATTCATTTAAGGGTATATGAAGCCGGTGGACCAGCTTTATTATTCGAAAATGTAAAAGGATCCAAATACAGGGCTGCATCCAATATTTTTGGTTCACTGGAAAGAAGCAAGTTTATTTTTAGAGATACTTTTAAAGTCGTACAGCAATTAATTGACTTAAAGAATGATCCGATAAAGGCTTTAAAACATCCATTAGATAATTTTGGAACAGGTATTGCAGCTTTAAAGGCGCTTCCTTTAAAAAATCCGATGAGCAAGCCTGTAATGGCAAGTCAAATAAGAATACAAGACCTTCCCTTAATCTACCATTGGCCTATGGATGGTGGTGCGTTTGTAACATTGCCGCAGGTGTACACAGAAGACATAGAAAAGCCCGGCATTATGAATGCTAATCTAGGAATGTATCGCATTCAACTCACCGGCAACGATTATGAATTGAATAAGGAAATAGGTCTTCACTACCAATTGCACAGAGGGATAGGCGTTCATCAATCCAAAGCAAACAAAAAAGGATTATCCCTTCAGGTTAGTTGTTTTGTAGGCGGCCCACCTTCGCACAGTTTGGCGGCTGTTATGCCATTGCCCGAAGGAATAAGTGAAATGACTTTTGCAGGTGTGCTAGGAGGTAGACGATTTAGGTATGCTTATGACGATGATTGCTCCTGCATCAGTACAGATGCCGATTTTGTGATCACCGGTGAGGTGTATCCAGAAGAAAATAAGCCTGAAGGTCCCTTTGGTGATCATCTAGGTTATTATAGCTTGCAACATCCTTTTCCGCTCATGAAGGTAAAAAAGGTTTATGCCAGAAAAAATGGTATTTGGCCTTTTACGGTTGTAGGTCGCCCACCTCAAGAAGATACCAGTTTTGGCCAATTAATTCATGAGTTGGCCGGCAATGCTATAAAGGTCGAAATTCCAGGAGTAAAAGAAGTTAATGCTGTAGATGCAGCAGGTGTTCATCCATTGTTGTTGGCGATAGGTAGCGAGCGATACACACCATACATGCCAGCTAAGCAACCTGCTGAAATTCTTACCATTGCCAACCATATTTTAGGTACCGGGCAACTTAGTCTGGCAAAATTTCTATTTATCACTGCAGATGATACCAACCAATTGACAACGCATGATATCCGTGCTTACATGGAATATTTATTAAAAAGAATTGACCTCACAAGAGATGTTCACTTTTATACCAATACAACTATTGATACTTTGGATTATTCTGGTACATCCATCAATAGTGGAAGCAAGGTAGTATTTGCTGCATATGGAGAGGCGATAAGGGAATTGCTAACACAAGTGCCATCTATATTAAATGATTTGCAGGGTTTTTATAATCCAACAGTTTGTATGCCTGGAGTTGTAGCATTGCAAACAAATTCTTTTACAACTTATGAAACTGCAGCAAAGGAAATAGAAATGTTGAATGACCAACTCAAAAATAATGTATCAGCTCTTAATGGTTTTCCATTCATAATTCTGACAGAAGACAGTGATTTTGCAGCCGAAAAGTTGAACAATTATTTATGGGTTACTTATACCCGTTGTAATCCATCACACGATATTTATGGGATTGGAGAATTCATTGCTAACAAGCATTGGGGATGTAAGGGACCGTTGATAATTGATGCCCGAAAGAAACCACACCACGCTCCACCGGTCGAGAAAGTGCCTGCAATAGAGGCCAGAATTGATAAATTTTTTGTCAAAGGCGGCATTTTACATGGAAAAAGTTTCTAATAGGTATGAATTTGGTAATATTGTTCCTGTTACTTT
>JANPHE010000005.1:0-2114 GCA_031424295.1 Segetibacter sp.
TAATCAAAAAGGCTGATGAGAAGTGGCCCGAAATAAAAGACAAATAATGCGGGGATTTTTCGTTTGGCGATATATCGACCGTAGCCAAATCGAGGAACAAAGGTTAGTGCTTGTTTGAAGTCCTTCAAAACATTCATGATATGCGCCCGATAGATTCCTCGATTTTCTTCTCCAATCGCGGCTTTTACAAGGTACGGTCCTGCCAGGTAAATGCTGCCGTTGCCTTCCACCATCAAGGTTTCGTCGCTCATAATGGGCAGGTATGCACCGCCGGCAACACAGGCGCCCATAACCGCTGCAATCTGCGGTATGCCCATTGCACTCATCTTGGCATTGTTGCGAAATATTCTTCCAAAATGTTCCTTATCCGGAAAAATCTCATCCTGCATGGGCAAATAAACACCGGCACTATCAACAAGGTAAACAATAGGCAGGTTGTTCTCCATAGCAATCTCTTGCATCCTTAGGTTTTTTTTACCAGTTATGGGAAACCATGCGCCGGCCTTTACAGTTTGGTCATTTGCTACAATGACGCATTGCCTGCCACTGATATAGCCTATTCCAGCCACTGTTCCACCTGCTGGGCATCCGCCTTGTTCAGGATACATATCAAAACCTGCAAAGGAGCCAATCTCCACAAATGGTTTTCCTTTATCGGTCAGGTAGGCAATTCGCTCTCTGGCTACCAACTTATTTTTTTCCTTCTGTTTTTCAGCGGCTTTTTTACCTCCACCTTGTTTTATTTTATCATGATGCTGGTGCATGCTGCTGACGGACAGTTTCAGGGCATCTTCATTCTTATTGAATTCGAGGTTCATATTTTCAATCGTTGGGTGGCAAAGATAGGGTAGGAGCACTTGAAAGAAAATATTTCAGGGTGCTTCTGATCAATAGCATTTGAGAACAGCGTGCGGATAAAGAAAATTCAGTCAAATTATTTGTTCTCAAGGTTCTCTTTAAAAGCCTTGTCGTATAGCCAGGGGAACCTGCGATACGTTTCTAGAAAGCGTTTCATTAATGCAGGTGCGAATCCTATGGTTAGGAGGCACTAAATCAACAGGTTACCTTGCTACGCTGTTAAGCTATCAAAAGGAGAACCTGCCGGAAAAAAAATTATTGCTAGGACTGAATGTTAAGCGCCAGGTTCGGATCCCGCCTACACCACTATTTCCTTTTAGACGAAAAATGATTAGCTTTATACGGTGAAAGTTTACGCAGATACATCAACAATTGGGGGTTGCTTTGACATTGAATTTAAAGAATGGTCATTGGCACTATTTATTGAATATCAGAAAGGTTTAAAGAAAATCATGCTTTCAGACTTGACAATCCAGGAGTTGGAATTTGCAAGAGAAGAAATTCGCAATAAAATTGGCGAACTTCCGAAAGAACAAATCATTTCATTGGGTGTAAATGATGAAGCAATTAAACTTGCTGAAACATATATTACAGAAGGAGCATTGACAAACAAAAGTTATAATGATGCGCTTCATATTGCTTTAGCGACAATTAATAACGCTGACGTTTTATCAAGTTGGAACTTTAAACACATTGTGAATATCAATAGAATTAGACTTTACAACTCTATCAATTTAAAACTTGGATATAAAATGATAGAAATAAGAACTCCAAGAGAAATTTTAAACACAACAAATGATGGAACAGAATAAAGATTTTGACGCTGTAAGAATGATGAGGGAAATTCGTGAAAAATTAAGCGAAAAGTATTGGAAGCATCCTGAATTATTGAAACAAGAAATGCAAAAAATCAGAGAAAAATATCAGCTTAACATTCCTGAATTGACAACCCCTAAATAGCAAAACTACCAATAACTAAGGTTTCGTCCCGCCCAAAGGGTGAAAGATGATTCGCCGCCGCGGAATAATAAATACAATTGTGTATTCTGTATTTTTGTTGTTTGTAAACAGGCGGTAAAATATTTTACTATATTCGCTTTATTAAAACAAGGGATTAATTAGGGCTTGCTCAACAAGCCCAAACCCTTACTATCTTTAGCTTTTAGGTCATTAAATTTTACCAGATGCAAGCAAAAGCAGCTAAGGGTTCAAAAAAGCGTGCAGCTACGCCCCAATACATTAGCCCAAACCAGCTT
>JANPHE010000006.1:0-21021 GCA_031424295.1 Segetibacter sp.
ATTTTGTGATTACTTCCTTTTGTTATTTGAGCGAAATAAATTCCGGGAGGAAACTTTCCTCCGAAACGAAATATTTGATTAACCTGAAATGTTGATTGAAAGACCTTAGATCCAATCTGATCATAAATAAGAAGCTTTACACTTTCATCATCATCTCGTGAAATAATTTTTAATCCAAATTCCGATCTTGTAGGGTTGGGATATGAAACCAATTCAAGTTTATCATCCTTTTTTGAATTCTTCGTTAATTCATTTGTTATAGAACGTAAAGCAGGATTAAATGCTGTACTGTCTACTACAATGGCTATCTTTTTCTTACACAAATTTTCATCCGTTACTTCAATTGAATAAGTCCCTGGTTCTATAATAAATGTGCTATTAGATTGAGGACCATATGTGGTTGAACTATCATACATGAAATAGGAATAATTGCCAACGCCCCCTGATGCAAGTACAGTAAGTACGGTAGTAGTGTCTCCTGGATTAAATGGAATATAGGAAGCGCTAACATGTAGCATTGACGGCTCTATAATATTTTTTTGAACTGAAATGTTGCAGTTGTTCCCATCAGCAATGGTCACTGTATAGTTACCTGCACCTACGGTAAATGAATTGCTTGTTTGTGGACCTACAGTATTTACACCATCGGATAATGTGTATTGGAAAATTCCGATTCCACCTGTAGCATTCACCACGAGGTTGGTTGTAGCGCCATTACATGTTATAGGGTCAAAAGTGGCATTGGCAGTTATTGCTGTCGGCTCATTGATGGCTATGCTAGCTGTATTGATGTTACAGTTGTTTTCATCAGCAATGGTCACGGTATAATTACCTGCACCTACATTAAATGAATTGCTTGTTTGTATACCTACAGTATTTACACCATCGGATAATGTGTATTGGAAAATTCCGGTTCCACCTGTAGCATTCACCACGAGGTTGGTGGTAGCGCCATTACAAGTTATAGGGTCAAAAGTAGCATTGGCAGTTATTGCTGTCGGCTCATTGATGGCTATGCTACCTGTATTGATGTTGCAGTTGTTTTCATCAGCAATGTTCACGGTATAGTTACCTGCACCTACGATAAATGAATTGCTTGCTTGTGGACCAGTTGTATTCACACCATCGGATAATGTGTATTGGAAAATTCCGGTTCCACCTGTAGCATTCACTACCAGATTTGTGGTAGCGCCATTGCATGTTATAGGATCAAAAGAAGCATTGGCAGTTATGCCTGCCGGCTCATTGATAGCTATGCTAGCTGTATTGATGTTACAGTTGTTTTCATCAGCAATGTTCACGGTATAATTACCTGCACCTACGGCAAATGAATTGCTTGTTTGTGGACCTACAGTATTCACACCATCGGATAATGTGTGTTGGAAAATTCCGGTTCCACCTGTAGCATTCACCACCAGATTGGTGGTAGCGCCATTACAAGTTATAGGGTCAAAAGTAGCATTGGAAATTATTGCTGTCGGCTCATTGATGGCTATGCTACCTGTATTGATGTTGCAGTTGTTCCCATCAGCAATGTTCACTGTAAAGTTACCCGCACCTACGGTAAATGAGTTGCTTGCTTGTGGGCCTGCTGTATTCACACCATCGGATAATGTGTATTGGTAAATTCCGGTTCCACCTGTAGCATTCACCACTAGATTGGTGGTAGCGCCATTACAAGTTATAGGCAAATGCTGAGTTTTAGTGACTAGTTGAGAAGGTTGTAAAACATTATACGTAGAAATTGCATTGCAACCTCCTTTAGCAGTAACTGTTAATTGGTATTGCCCTGCTTTTAAATTGACAATTGATTTTGTAATAGAAGAAAAGCTATTTGGACCAGACCAGGCATAAGTGAATGGATCGGTACCTCCAGAAGTATTTATTGTTATAGCTCCTGTAGAAGTATTGAAGCAACTTACATTGGTAATAATAGATGAAAGAGTAGGGACTACACAGGCTCTTTGAGCAATGATATATTCCCCGAAACTAGTATCCTCTGAAATCTCTGTGTAATTAGAACTCCGCCCTGAAACTCTTGGATAAGTCCATCCGGTAGAATTTTTTGCAATTATTACGGAACTTGTGTTTACAAGCGGATCCCGATCTATATTTAAAAAAGTAAAACGAGATTGACAAGTTGAAAAAGCCAAACCTTCGTTTGTAATTTTCCAATATCTATTGATTGATTTGTTTTTAATAATGTCAATTGGAAGCAAAGGGTATTCCCCGTCTATGGAAGCGGCAGAAACGTTTCCTGAAGTAGAAACACTACTAAAAGTGAGGGATACAGGTGTGTAGCCAAGATTGGTTCCTATTGGGAAAAGATAGTTAAGGTTAATTCCTGTTTTTACTAGCCTTTTTAAATTACCAACAATATATCCATTACCAAGTTGGGATATTGCAGACTGGTTTGCAGAAGAGATGTACAATGAATTTGTTGCAGTATTAACCAACGCATTGTTCAATTCCATAAACTCTAGCAGTTGAGATACCCGGAGATTGTTATTAAGCAAAACGGATCCTGATGGTTTTATCAAAGCGAGGAAAGGGATTACTTCTTCATTTCCAGGACCATTGATTACTTGTAAACCTGAACCATTTAAAAATACTTTTCTGCCGTTAGGTAAGAATGATCCATTGATATTTCTTGTCCAGTTTCCCGAAATATAAAGATCAGATCCCGGTACTGTTGATAAGGTTAGCGTGCATCCGGAAATATTACCTCCAATAACTAACCCATTTGCTATAAACAATTTACCACTAGTGGCACCCAAAGTAAGAGCACCTCTGCTTTCGTTATCGCCTAAGGTTAAGGTTCCCGCAATCCCTCGATCAGCAAATCCATTTGCACTTAGGTCGAGTGTTGTATTTCCTTTAATGCAAACATTAAATGGATAACCTCTGCCTGACAAATTACTCCATTCCAATCCTCTTTTTAATAGTACACCTGTATTATAAATTAATGTAGATCCTGACGCATATGCAGGCGGATTGGTTTTTATCAATCCACCATTCTTTACATTAAGCGTGTTTCCAATTACTGATCCTGTTCCAAAATCAACTGATTTTACAATTTCTACATTAGAAAGTAAAATATTTCCTGAAATAGTTCCTGCTCCAGCAAATTTTAATAGGCCGGTATTTCCAATAAAATTACCTCCTGTAGCATTTAGTCTTCCTGTTGCAGGAATGGTTACTGAAAAGCTGTTAAGGTCTACTAACCCACTAGTCATGGATAAAGAGTTGCCAGAAATTGATAATATAGAAAGATTGGTAGTTAATTTTATAGTGTTAGCATTTGCAAATGTTAGTTTGTTGACTGTGTTGGCTAGGGGCGCAGTTAAAAATATGCCCGTTTCTTGATTGGTTAACCCATCGAAGATATAATTTGCTGAAGAACTAAAAGTCCTTCCAGTCATTTGTATATTGCCTTTGGCAGTAGTAGAATAAATTCCATCAGGAGAACCAATATTAAGCGAAGCCCCTGATGAAAGTATGAAATTTCCTGTGCCGGATAATACCGAAGATCCACAGACCAAAGTGCCATTAATAGTTGTCCTTGAAGATGATACTACATCTCTTAAAAGATTTACAGTTGTTCCTGAGGAAACTATAATTCGGTTTAAAGCAATCCGACCGGTTCCGCCACCACCTCCAATGTTCTGTGTGCCACCATTTGCGAACACAATATTACCTGCACTAATGTCAATTATCCCCGATCCTAAACTTATAATATCGCCATTTATGTTTATTTGGTTAATTGAATTTCCGACAAATGAGAATGAACTGCCCGAGTCTATTTTTAATGTATTAAAAGAGGCATTATCTGATCCTGAAGATGTGGCAATGGAATTATTTCCTATAATAATATTTCCATAACTCCTACCAGATAGGCTAAAAGTTGAGTTATTTCCTACATTGAAGAAATAATTACTTCTTCTATTCAGCAAGATTTTTGAAGCGGGAGCAGTTAATGCAAAAGGTGCTAGTCCTTCGTTTTGTATATATGATGCGCTATCTTCAAAAACGATCGTATTGCCAATTCCTGTGTTTCCAAAAGGTGAACCTCCAAAACCTGCCAATGAGCGGTCACCCGCAATAAATGTGCTTCCTTTTTTAAACCTTACGGATGCACTATCATTTGAAATTAAACGATGACTACTTTGCCTGAATATTAATGTTCCGTTGATAATCCCTCTGCTACCGAGCGGTAGATTAATAGTGATGGCATTATTATTTCCAACAATCACTGACGACGAGTCTGAAATATAAACAGAAGAGTCGCCTAATCCTAGATTGATAGTTCGTGCACCAGAAGCGGTTAATGTTACCTGGCCCTTGCCTTTAAATGTCAATTTACCTAGATTAATATTAGGCAAAGCCGAAATGATGGCTGGGGTAGAAGATATAAATTGAACAGTATCACGGCTCAAAGGAACGATGTTGGGTGACCATTTAGTAAGATCTCCCCATGAACCAGAATTGCCTCCATTCCATGTAATAGTTACAGGTGCTGGTTTCGCATTAGTTTTTAGAATTCCTGAAGTAAAATAATTGTATGTTTCTTTATTTGTGCCATCCCACGTGTATGGAATAAGCATAAAATAATAAGTAGAATCTAAACTTAAACCTGAAATTTTTGAACTATTTAAAGGCATTTGTGGGGAAATGGCAGAAAGGTTATCTGCAACTTTACCTGATACAATTATATTTTTTGGCTCTAACCCATCGGGAAAAGCCGTAATTACAGGTAAGGTTGTCGAATAAAGGATGATATAGCCTCTTTTTGTTGCGAAGGAATCCGGAAATACTGCATCGGACCAGTTGAGTTGGACAGCATTTTGACTAAATGGTTTTCCGACAAAATTAGTCGGAGGTATTCTTACGTCTTTCGATAAAGTCCTAAAGCTTATTACTGGACTATATCCGTTTCCAAATTCATTAATAGCATAGGCATTGGCATTATACCGGGTTTGAGGTCGTAGATTTTTTCTTAATTGGCTAAATGCTGATATTGATGTGCCACCTTCTGCTAATTTGTTGTAGGCATTCAAATCTCCTTTAGATTCATCTTCAATGGTGAAAGGTGAATATATTGTACCTCTTTCTTGAACTGATGAAAATCCTCCAATAGGTAATATTGTTGCAGATATAGAAACGGAAGTGTCAGTAACATTAGAAGTTGTAATGTTTCCTAAAACAGCAGGAGACAGAGTCGCATATTCATCTAATACAGCTTTTAAATTTAGCTTGGTTTGTTGTTCTTCGAAAGACAATAAAGTATCTGCAAGCGGATTAATTTCATCTCTGTCAGTATTGAGATTGAAAAAAGAAAGCTTACCTAAAGAGTCGTTTAATTTATAGGTTGAATTTTGTACCCAACGTTTTAAGGTTGTTGAACCTGGCCAAGGGATATAATGGTTAAAAATAAATTGACGAACTGTGTCACTTTGACCTAATAACTTTCTGGAAAATGTCTTACCGTCAATTGACAAATTTTGAGCATTTAAAGAAATGTTGGTAAGATTTGCCAATGTTGGAAAGAAATCGGTAAAATCAACAAGTTGATTATTAATGGATCCAACAGGTACTCCCGGACCTGTAATCAAAAGAGGAACATTCGTGTTTGCTCCCGTAGATGAACCCTTTCCGCCCTCACTTACTAGATCAACAGTAATTTCGGAAATATTTTTTGGAGACCCATTATCCGCAACAAAAAAGATATAAGTATTAGTATCCAAGCCAAGATCCTTAACTCTTTTTATAATTGCCCCAATTTTCTTATCCATATATTTTACCATCGAAGGATAATATATTGTGTCACTTCTTGTTAAGGAATTCCAAGATGCATAAGCACTATCATCTGGAGTAGGTTGAAATGGTTGATGCGGAAGAACCATAGGATAGTAGGCAAAAAATGGGTTACTTTTATTTCTATCAATAAAACTTAAAAGAGAATCCGTAAGTATATCTTCTCCATATTTTCCGGCAACGGAACTATCTGAAAGTACTTGACCATTTGAATAAAGAGAAGGACTTTTAAATCTTGAAGGTAGTGGTGATGGCGATGGTGTAAATGGTGCATAAATACAGTAATTTTCAAATCCGAATGCTTTCAGAGAAGCGTCGCCTCCACCTAATTGCCATTTACCATAACAAGCGGTTTTATAGCCTCCATTTTTTAGTATGTTAGCAAAAGAGAGCTGGTTAGTATCTAATTTTGCCCAATCTTTATAATTTCTGAAGTTGTATTTTCCTGTCATGATGGTAGTTCTCGAAGGTGAACAGACAGGCGATGCATGACATTGGGTAAACCGCATGCCCTTAGCGGACATGGTATCTAAATTAGGTGTAGAAAAACGGGTGCCTCCATTTGAACGTAAAACATTGAATCCTACATCATCTGCTAGAATGAATATGATGTTTGGCTTTTGGACTTGAGAATATGAAAAAGAGGAAATAAAAAGGAAGAAAATTATAGCTATTCCTGTTTTGAAATTAAAAATCATTTATTAAAGATTGTTTTATTATTGGTCAAAGATAACCTATATAATAGCGCTTTAAGCTAGATATATTACATCTTTAAAACGAATAGTTGTAACATTCCATTGCTTTTAATCTAGAAAAGTAGGAGATTTTTAGGAAAGGATTATGATGTATCGTTATTGAATGTTAAAATTCTCCTACAACTATTTTTATACAATCATTGTTGCCGATTACCAGAACGCCTTTATTCTTTTGGGTAGATTCTTCTTTTCCGGCTATGGAGTAATTATGATTACGCAAATACATTTCTATTTGAGATGTTGCCCTTTTATTGTTTCCGTATTTAGAACGCACTACTCTGATACAATTGGCCCAAATGCCCTGTGCTTGTTTGGTATTTTTTATCTGATCTAATAATTGACCTAGTTCTTGTTGGTCAAATATTTTGTCTTCTCCACCTACTTTAAATGATTGTTCTGATATGGGTATTTCGGGTTGTGATTTTTTGGGGAGTTCAATAGTTTTTGTTGGCACAGGAGGGCTAACTACAGGCTGCTTAATTGGTTCTGCTATTTTTTCAACTGTATTATTTGAAGGTTTGATTTTTGGAGGTTGTACTACAGTCTCTTTTATCGAAATGATAGGTTGGGTTACTTCAATTGCCTTTTTTTTTGGTTCTACATTTTTGTCATTGTTTGGTTTTTCAGGGCTAGTATATTTGATTATTGTCTTAGATGGGGTAGGAGTTTGTGTGATTTCCTGCTTTTCATTTTTGGTGATAGATGGCTGACCGGATTGCCTTGCTCCTTGTATTAAAACAGTAAAAGCACCAATAATACCAAGAGTACCTGATAGCCAAGCCAAAATAATTATCCAAATACTCAGCCTTTTCATAAGAAAATTAATAGTCCGGTTATCACATTCTTAATGTTGGTATTATTATTTAAATAGATTATTACAAATTAATAATATTATTTGCTGACCCAAATATTATCGGTTTTATTGACGTCAGCAGTATATGTACTTCCTAATGATACAACTTTTATGTTTTTAGTTGCAGCTATTCGGATTTCAACTGTCTTATTACCGGTTTCCCAAACCTGAATGCTCGTATGTTCTTTAATAGTTGAGTTGTCATTAAATGTAATAGTTAAGTCAATGGGTATTGGTTTTGATCCTTTTGATGTTATGGTAATGATGTAATCGCTGTCTTTTTTGTTCACATCGCTTATAGCCAAGTCAGGAACGCCGCCATCAAAAAACCATCTTTTCCAAAACCAATCAAGATTTTTGCCGGCCCCAATATTCATGCAATTGAAAAAATCAAATGGAATAGGGTGTTTACCATTCCACTCTTTAATATAATAGTGAAGCGCTTTTGTAAACAATTCCTCCCCCAAATAATCCCTAACATATAGATATCCAAGGCCAGGTTTTACATAAGAGTTCAGGAACATAGCTGATCCATTCTCCAAAGTGGTAAGTGTATTAATGGGTACATCAATTTCTTTCCCGGCATTGTCATCGTATCTTTTCATGCCGTAGTCGTCTACAATATTTGAATCAATCATTGGCGAAATCAACCATTCTCCCATAGTAGCCCATCCTTCATCCATCCAACCATATTTTGTTTCGTTTGTACCCATATAAAATGGAAACATGGTATGAAATATTTCATGGTCGGTAAGCGTGATGGCATCGGTTCTGTTGTCAACGGGATTGTCATTTGCCATCATAGGATATTCCATTTGGTCCGATCCATCAAAAACTGTCATGTGCGCATACGGAAAGGGCCATTTCGGAAACCTATAACTCATATTTTTTACTGTTTCCCTATTGAAATGGATCACTTCTTCAAAATCTTTGTGTTTGAGGCTGTAAACAGCATCTGAACGGGTCCTTCTTTTGCTAAGTGAATCAACCACAATGCTGGTAGATTTCCATACATAGTGATCCGATAAGGCGAAGGCAAAATCAGTAACATTCTTTGCAGTAAAATTCCAGGTATTGGTCCCTATTTCGTTTTTCTTTAAATTTTCTGCTACATCATTTGAGTCAATAATATCAATGACCTCGTCGGACTTCTCTGCTTTTAATAAACGACTGCAAAATTTTTCAGCCATTACATCATTACAATTATTAAGATCTCCGGTTGCCCAAACAAAAAACTTTTTTGGAACGGTGATCGCAACTTTAAAATTTGAAAAATCATTGTAAAATTCCTGCGTTCCAAGGTATGGATTCATGTTCCAGCCATCAATGTCATCATAAACGGCAATGCGTGGAAAAAAGTAAGCCAAAAAATCAGCGTTAGCCTCAACTTGTCCTGTGCGAAAATGACTTCCTTTGTTTAGTTGGTAATGAAACTTTATGTTTATCGAAATTGATTTTGATGGAATTATTGGTGGAACTTTTACCACCATGTTTGTTTCGTCAATTTCATATTTAATTGGAGAATTGTTAGAAGCTAAACTAAGCTCGTCAATAAAAATACCTTCTCCAATGTCAGTGGAAGATAAATGAACCATTCTCATTACTCCGGCTTTGTATAGGTTTGGATAGAGTTTGAAAATTAATTTTTTCAAGGTGTCTGTACTATTATTAACATAATCAATGGTTTGCGATCCCTTTAACATCAATGTGGCGGGGTTAAAATCAATATTAATGGAATAGTTAGCACTATTTTGCCAATAGTTATTTCCGGGGCTTCCGGTTACTGATCTTGTGCCTTTTTTGTATGCTTGTTGAATATTTCTTGGAATGTCAAGTTTTTCTTGTGCATGTGATGAAAGGACAAAAGTTAAAAAACAAAGAAGCGTACAAAGTAATTGGCGATACATAATTTGGTAAGTTGAATGCAATAATAAAACAAGGCGGCTTAAATGTAAGTGAAATTATCACGGTGGATAGGTGAATCAAATGATTTTTATTTTCCTATATTTACTAATAACAAAACTAAAAATGACCAGAGAAGAAAGATTTATGCAAGAGGCTATCAACCTTTCATTGCAAGGAATTGACTCCAATTCAGGTGGCCCTTTTGGCTGCATAATCGTAAAAGGAGAAACAATTGTTGGTCGGGGAAACAATATGGTTACTTCCACAAACGACCCAACAGCACATGCAGAAGTGGTAGCTATTAGAGATGCCTGCAAGAATTTAAAAACCTTTCAACTAGAAGATTGCGAGGTCTTTACATCTTGCGAACCTTGTCCTATGTGCATGGGCGCCATTTACTGGGCAAGGCCCAAATCTGTTTATTTTGCAAATACACGCACAGATGCCGCAGATATAGGTTTTGACGATTCTATGATTTATGAAGAATTGACCTGTTCTCACGAAGATCGAAAAATTCCAATTATTTCTATTGGAAGAGATGAAGCATTAAAAGTATTTGAAAAATGGAAAAACAAAACGGATAAAGTGAAATATTAATAATCCTGAGATTGGTTGGTTTACTTTATTTTGTTTTCTTTAAAAATCTCAAGTTAAGAAATACTGAAGAAGCGGTTAGTCCAATTACAAAGCCCAACCAAATACCGGATGCCCCCATTTTCAGTTTAAATGCTAAAAAATAACCCGCAGGAATTCCTATGGCCCAATACGCTATTGTTACCAATGCGGTAGGTATTTTTACATCTTTTATACCCCTTAATAATCCAACTCCAATAGCTTGAGTAGCATCTGAAACTTGAAAAAGGGCGGCGAAAATTAATAGAGTAGATGCTGTTTTTATTACAAAAGAATCATTGGTGAAGAGTTCTGGAAGTACATTCCTAAAAATGATAAAGATAGCCGCACATAAACAGCCGTAAACAAGGCCACTTATAAGGGTACTTATCCCTATTTTCCTCACTAAAATATTTTCATTCCGACCATAAGCATTGGCAACTCTAATAGAGCCCCCAAGTGATAGACCTGAAGCCGCCATAAACGTAGCAGTGGCCACTTGTAATGCAATCTGATGAGCTGCCAAATCAGTTGCGCCTAGCCAACCGATCATAACAGCTGAAACAGCAAAAGCTGCAACTTCCATCCCATATTGCAGACTTGTAGGTATACCTATTCCTGCAATCTCTTTCCAAACTGCAAAATCAATTTTCCAGGCGATCGTTCTTAGTTGAATATAAGTGGCAAAAATCCGATGTTTCCAAACGATAATTATTAATGAAGTTGCCATTAAAATTCTAGTAATTAAAGTGCCATAACCTGCGCCAACCAACTCCATTCTGGGAAAACCAAGATGACCGTAAATAAAAACCCAATTCAAAAGTGCATTTACCGGCAATGCCAGTATAGAAAGAATCATAGCTGTCTTGGTAAATTCTAGTCCATCGCAAAACTGCTTCACCGCAGTAAAAATGAGCATTGGAATAAGTGAAAGGGATAAAGTATTGAAAAATGGTTGGGCAAGCCTAGCTACATTTGTATCCTGCCCTAATTGAAATAGCAAGTGTGAATTTGTCACCAGCAAAATTGAAATAATCAGTGCTACAATTGTAGCTAAAATAACTCCATTGAAAAGCAGTTTTGAAATTTTGGTTTTATTATTTTGACCATTGGCTATCGCAGTAAGGGGAGATAATGCCATACCCATGCCCATGCCTAAAACCATTGGTAAAGAAATGACGTTTAATGCAAGTGATGCTGCTGCCAGTTGCTTATAATCAACCACGCCAATCATTGCACTATCTATTAAGCCAAGTCCAACCTGTGAAACATTGCTAATAATAATTGGCAACGCAATTCTAAATGTCTTTGAAAACTCTTGAAACATGCGTGCCGAAGATAGTTAATAGAATGAAGTTTGGTAATCAATAAATCAATAGTTTGCCGACATACTCCTTAATGAGTAGCGATTTCTAAATTTAAAATGCCGGATAGTTTAATCGCGTTGTCGGAATTATTATACATTCCATTTAATAACACACGCCTGATTTCTATCTGCTCATTGGTAAAAGGCTTATTATATAGTTCTTGTACAATTGTACAAAAATCCTCTGCAGTTTCACCAATAGCACAGCACTCATTCAGCCCGGTACCAATAATGGTGGAAGGGTTTACAACACAATGCCTACCGTTGTACAATGCATTAATTAGTTTTAATTTAATGCCGGTATCGTTGAAGGATGGAATCAAATTAATATGTGCTTTTCTGATGAGGTCTTGCATTTCTTTCTCTGACGGATTCTCAATAATGCATGTTGTATTTTGTTTATAAAAAAGTTTGGTTAACTTTTTTGATGGGTTTTTTCCAGCGGCAACAAAAGGGATTTTATTTTTAATAAACACGTTTTCCAATAACCAAATGGCAGCTATTTCATTTTCTGGAACACTTAAATCTCCTTGATACAAACAAAAACTACCCTTTCCTTCTGTAGCCTTTATTTGCCATTCTGGTAAAAATAATGGAAGGTATTGAGCATCTGTTGCGCCTAATGATTGATATACTTCTACATCATTATTGGATACTGCAAGAAAAGTGGTCTTTTTGGAAATCCTTTTCTCATATCGTTTTAACAAATAGCTTTCCCATGAATAATAAATTTTCTTATACAGAGAAGGCGTATTCTTATAAAGAAAATGATAATAAATATGTTCAACATTGTGGAGCCTTACAAACAGTTTTCTTGATGAGAACCTATCATCATTTAAAATCCAGGTACAATGAACACCTTCCATGAGTATTGGATAATTGTCCTTTGCAAGTCGATGTGTTAGTTTATCATTAATGCGGCTACTTACTATATATGGATAATTAAACGAGAACCCGCTCAATCCGGTCTTTCTTTTATAATAATTTACTTCATGGCAATATTGGTCAAGTATGGGTTGCATGCCTCTTCCATAATCAAAACAATGAAGGTGTATTTTTATTCCTAGTTTAAATAGTGCAGGTAATTTATAATACAAATCGAATACACCACCATAATCGACAGGGTAGGGGACGTTCAGGCAAATAATATGTAAATGGTTATCCAATGTATGCTACCAAAGTTTGTTATAGAAGTTAATCAAAATTGTTTTTTCGTTATCCCAATTCAATTCTTTTGAAGCTTTGAGACAATTATCATGTAGTTTTTTATGATAAACATCATCGACTAATAAATTGTTTATAGCCGATGCGATTGTTTGTTCATCAGTATTGTTAATTAAGCTTGCCACTTCGTATTGCTCATTGATCGCTTTATACTGAGGGTAATTAACACAAACTTGCGGAACTCCAGCCATAATGTAATCAAAAAACCTGTTGGCAAGCGACTGAAATTGATTGAGACCTGTTCCTTCAAAAAGCATAATTGCCACGCTTGCTTTTGGGGTCAATTTTATTAATTCTTTTGGCGATACTAATCCTCTAAGTTCAATTTTATGTTCCAGTTTATATTTTGCAATCAGCTTTTTTACTTGGTCAAAAAAATTGCCATCTCCACAAATAACTAGTTTAGCATTCACATATTGCATAGCAGGAATAAGCGTCTCAAAACTCCGACCTTCATTTATTGCGCCTTGATAAATGATGAAAGGTTCATTTGTTTTTTCATTGTTTATGGTTTTGGAAAGCAAAGGCAGGTTTCGCACCACTGCATACTTAACTAGGTATCGATTAGCAAATTCTAGTTGGATGAAATCGTTTACTGTGTATCCGTATTGAAATTTTGGAACTGCGAACTTTTCAATCTTTAGCCACAGTTTATGTATAGCGGGGCGTGAGATGATTTCTTTTTGCTCTGTAAATAATTCATGTGCATCATAAACTCTTTTTTTTCTTTTTAATACGGATACAAAATAGTTTGGCAAAATTGTATCAAGATCTATGGCACAATAGCAATCAGAAGTAGTAAAAAGTAGCCGTATGAATAGCCTGAAATTATATTCCAAGTACATGAGTTTTCCTTTTTTGAAAAAACAAGGAAGCCTTTGTTGTTTAAATTGTTGTTTCTCTAAGGGTTTGGAATGAAACAATTTGCGGCCAATTAACAAAACATCATAGCCAGAGGATGCGAGGGTTGAACATATTCGCTGCATCCTTTGGTCATAGTTAAGGTCATTGGTAACCGTAAAGGTTAATCGTTTCAATACTAAAATGTGTTAAGGGCAAATATAATGCAATGATTATTGCACCAACAGTTTTTGTACCTCAGTGCTAGAATTGAGCTTAGTTATCAATACGGAATAAATTCCCTTTGGTAACATACAAACATTAATTAAATAATTGTTCCTTCCTTGTGTTCCTTCTTTTTTCATCACAACCTTTCCAACATTATTTACAATTTCTATCCTATTCAAATCTGTTCCAATAACAGCAATATAATTGCTAGCCGGATTAGGCTGTATAATAACTTTTGTTTTTATAGAAATGGAAATTGGAACAATTTGAGAATAATATATAGCCCCGCTTTTGTCTACTTGCTTGATGCGGTAAAACAACTTCTTGTCTGAGTAAACCTGTTTAGTATCTTCTTCGATGCTACCACGAGAACAGCCACGAGCTGGAGCCCTAATCCCAATTTCCCTGTTTATACCCTTGCCGTGAGCGGCAGCACAGTGTATGTTGGAGGAGACTTTTTCCTAAATTTTTTATCCTGATAATAGGTTTATCAGCCTATTATCTTTCTATTGCTCATTTCAAAACACCAATTATTATTGCAATCGGATATACTACCATTTGCGAGGGGGGTAGCCTAACTTTAACAGCCTATACAGATGAAAAAAGCTGGTTTTGTCGGCAAGGCAAGGTTTAGGGCAGTAGGTTTTTTTATTGGTAATAAAGGTTATATTAGTACTGGATATGCTGGTACACGAAGCAATGATTTTTGGGAATATGACACATCAAATAATAAGTGGTCACAAAAGTCGAAAGCCTGAAAGTGCCGGCTACTATTGGTCGCTTACGCAAATTAGATGATTAAGGGTATTAAATAATTACGGGGCACTTTGCAGTACGCTGTTTTTTTACCATCATGCATATTTGTACTCAGCTGTCGGCACAGCAGTGTCAATCACCGTAATTTATATTAGATAGCAATCAGGAAAACTGCATTGATTTTATCTTGATGTACTTTTCTTTAACTATCGAAGTTGAGTGGTATTGACATCTTGAATAGACGAAGTGGGCAGGTGAATGCTTGCAAGGAGAAAATACCATCTAAATATTTTGAATAAAAAATAGGTATGAAATAGGTATGCATTATCTTCGTAAAAATTTATACTATACTTAAACTGCTTAAAGTAGGGCAGATAGTATACATCTATATCTTATTGCATGAAATCCCAACATTAAAAAACATTGGGTTATTCTTTATTGTTATGGCTATGGCTTGTTTTCTGACGGAGATTACCATACATTTTAAAACGTAATAATTTGTTTTATGATACCTAAACTTATTTACAAATTGTGTTGCTGTCTTATCCCATTGGCAACCGTCTTTTTCAGTGTCCATGGGCAGGCACCTGTCATCACATCTTTTACACCGGCTAGCGGTCCGGTGGGTACCCTTGTCACCATCAACGGAACCAGTTTAAACAACCCTACCGCCTTTACTATTGGGGGCAGAACAGCTATTGTGGTTTCTAACACGGGCTCTATATTGGTTGGCCTGGTGATGCCCGGTGCGGTTACAGGGGCTGTATCCATTAGCACGGCAGACGGCACCGTCACCGGTGGCAGTAACTTTACCGTAACGCCTAATCTTTACCCCGGCTTACAGCAGGGCAGTAAACTGGTAGGTACAGGTTCTGCATTTCAAGGCTGGTCCGTTGCTCTGTCCGCCGATGGCAATACTGCCATCGTGGGAGGAGGAGAAGGCGCTGTCGTGTATACCCGCAGCGGCAGCACCTGGAGCCAGCAGGGCAGTCAACTGGTGGGCACCGGTGGTGTGGGCGCTACACAGCAAGGCTGGTCCGTTGCCCTGTCCGCCGATGGCAATACCGCCATTGTGGGAGGGAATTTGGATGACAACGAACAGGGCGCTGCCTGGGTGTATACCCGCAGCGGCATCACCTGGAGCCAGCAGGGCAGTAAATTAGTCGGCACGGGCGTTGTGGGTTCACGTGCATTACAAGGCCAATCCGTTGCCCTGTCCGCCGATGGTAATACCGCCATCGTGGGGGGGTGGGCCGATTACAACCTCCGGGGCGCTGCCTGGGTGTATTCCCGCAGCGGCATCACCTGGAGCCAGCAGGGCAGTAAACTGGTGGGCACGGGTAATTCGGGCGCTGCAGGGCAAGGCTCGTCCGTTGCCCTGTCCGCCGATGGCAATACTGCCATCGTGGGTGGAGCAGATGATAACAGCGGCCGGGGCGCTGCCTGGGTGTTTACCCGCAGCGACAGTATCTGGAGCCAGCAGGGCAATAAACTGGCGGGTACCGGTGGTGTGGGCGATTCATGGCAAGGTTACTCCGTTGCCCTGTCCGCTAGTGGAAATACCGCCATGCTGGGAGGGCCTTATGATAACTATGACCAAGGTGCTGCCTGGGTGTTTACCCGCAGCGGCAGCACCTGGAGCCAGCAGGGCAGTAAACTGGTGGGCACGGGTAGTGTGGGCAATGCACAGCAAGGCTGGTCCGTTGCCCTGTCCGCCAATGGCAATACCGCCATTGTGGGAGGGAATTACGATTACTACGAACTGGGCGCAGCCTGGGTGTATACCCGTAGCATTGGCACCTGGAGCCAGCAGGGGGGTAAATTAGTGGGTACTGGTTATACAGGCATTGCGCAACAAGGCAATTCCGTTGACTTGTCTGCCGATGGCAATACCGCTATCGTGGGAGGGCCTTATGATAACAGCTTGCAGGGTGCTGCCTGGGTGTATACCCCTGCACCGGCGCCTGTCATCACATCTTTTACACCTGCGAGCGGTCCGCCAGGCACCACCGTTACTATCACCGGTACTAACTTTACCGGTGCAACATCGGTTTCATTTGGAGGAGTAGCAGCTTCTTCATTTACGGTGTTAAATGATACGACCATAACTGCTATAGTAGCAGGTGGTGCTTCAGGCTCAGTAAGTGTAACTACTGCAGTCGGAACAGCAACAAGAACCGGATTTATATTTAACCAACCTTGTACAAATGTGGGTATATCTTCTGTGTCAGCCGGTGCAACGCTTGTTTGTACAGGAAGCACAACTACCTTGACAGCAGTTGGCGTTACCGGCACCAATGCAGTAGTTAATTGGTATACAGCTGCCAATGGTGGAGGTACGTTACTAGGAACCGGATTAACGCTTTCTAATCGCGGAGCAGGTACTTACTTTGCCAGAGTTACCGGTGATTGTGGAATACCTGCTCAGGCTTCAATAGTATTAGTAGGCGATACTGTAAAACCGGAATTAACTTGTCCTGCTAATGTGGTTGATTACAATACCGGCGGATGTACGAAAAGTTTAACGATACCGAACCCTATGTTTAGTGATAATTGTGGTATCAGATCGTTAACTTGGAGAATGTCAGGCAAATCTACTTCAAAATCAACTAACACCGGTATTAATACAGTTGGTACAAGAACCTTTAAAAGAGGGGCTACCACCATTACTTACACATTGACGGATAGTGCCAATAATGTGAGTACTTGTTCATTTACTGTAAGATTACTGGATACCATCAAACCTTCCTTCCAACAATTTGTATCAATATTTAGAGATACAGCATTAGCAGGTTGCTCTAAGATGGTTAAATTCCCCTTACTCAGATTTAAAGATAATTGTGGTACACCTACTTTGACCTGGACGATGTCCGGATCAAATGCAGGTACCGGCACAGGAGTGATAGACAGTATGTTATTAAACGTAGGTGTAACTACAGTAAGATACACACTTAGAGACTCTGCTTCCAATGTAGCTACTGCCACTCATACCATTACATTGGTTGAGTTGAAAAGACCATTGATAACTTGTCCGGCTAATATTACCAGAAGTGCAACAACGTGTAGTGTAAGTGTTTCAACACCTGCCCCGATTTATTCCGATAATTGTAATGTTCAGTCATTGGTTTGGACTTTAGCGGGGGCTACTAAGCTAAGTTCAAATACAACAGGTATTAGATTGGTGGGTACTAAAGTATTCAATGCCGGAACTACCACTGTAAGGTACACTGTAAGAGACTCATCAAATAATGCTAGGTTCTGTACTTTTAATGTGGTGGTAAATTCTTCCGCTAGTTGTGCAGCTATTGCAGCTAAAGGAATAAATGCCAGCGAAACGCCTGGAAGTAACATTGAACTACAAGTTTATCCTAATCCTACGTCAACCAGTTTTGGTTTATTGGTAAAATCTGCCAGTACAGAAAAAGCAACTATCGTAATATACTGTGGCGATGGTAAGCGTATGGAACAAATGCAGGTAACACCTAACAGATTGATAACTGTTGGCGAACGTTATAGAACCGGTACTTATCTTTTCGAAGTTCTTCAAGGGGAGAACAGAACAACTGTAAAAGGTATAAAGAGATAATTTCCGAGTTTATACTAATCACTTTTTGGAGGCTGCTCATTTGGGTAGCCTTTTTTTCCATAGGAAGTACAAACATATAAATTTGATTAAATCAATTGGAAACAGATGCTCCAGCTTATCAAAAAGCGCCTGCCATTTTACATTGGCACAATAACAATCAGAGGTACCATCTATCGTAGTGTGTCTGGGCATTAGAAACTGCAGTCTATATTTTTAACTTTGAGGGAAAGATTTTAGCGAATTTTTTCATTCAACAAAAAACATAGACATGCAGTTATCAAAAGTACAAATTCAGGAAGTATTAACCAACATGGTCAGCCAGGAAGGCGGATTAAATGATTTATTAGGATTAACCTTAAATGCCTTAATGCTAGGGGAACGAACGGGTTATTTGTCAACAACTGATGGTAAGAACAAAGGTAATGGGTATCGTTTTGGGACTGCTTTTGGCTTGGGTCAGCAAATAGAGCTGCGAATACCAAGAGACCGATTGGGTGTATTTAAGCCAGTAGCATTAGCCCTTATCCGAGAGCAAGAAAGCTACTTACGAGAAGTTTGTTTTGAACTTTATAGCAAAGGATTAACCACGGCTCAAACCGGTGAGGTGATTGAAAAAATCTACGGGCATCATTATTCAGCTTCAACGGTATCATTAATTAATAAGCAGTTTTACGAACAAATGGAACTGTGGCGAAGCAGAGCCTTAGAAAGTCATTATTCAGAGGTAGTAAAAAGTAGACGTATGAATAGCCTTAAATTATATTCCAGGTACATGAGTTTTCCTTTTTTTAAAAAACGATGAAGCCTTTTTTGATTAAATAACTGTTTCTCTAATGGTTTGGAATGGACCAATTTGCGGCCAATCAACAGAACATCATAGCCAGAGGATAGCCAGAGGATGCGAGTGTAGAGTATATTCGCTGCATCCTTTGGTCATAATTAAGATCATTGGTAACCGTAAAGGTTATTCGTTTTAATACTCAGATGTGTTAAGGGCAAATATAATGCAATGATTATTGCACTACCAGCTTTTGTATTTCTGTATTTGAATTGGCCTTCGTTAAGATCACAGTATAAATCCCATTTGGGAGCGCTGAAATATCCAATAAATGATTATTGTTTCCTTTTAATAGATCTTTTTTAATTAACACTTTTCCTGAAGTATTAACAATCACTATCCTGTTCAAATCTCTACCATTGATTGAAATATAGTTGTTAGCCGGATTAGGTTGAAGAGTGACCTTTATCTTATTATTGTTGGAAATAGGAACTACAGGAGAATAATAAGTAGCACCGTTTTTATCTAATTGCTGAATCCGATAAAATAGTTTGTTGCCTGAATACATTTTTAGGGCATCTTCAAAATGGTAAGTTTTACTTCCCTGTCTATTGCTTTTTACACTCCCAATATTTAAAAAATTGGTTCCATCTTCGCTGCGTTCTATGTTGAAATGACTTACATTTATTTCATTTTCGGTGGTCCAACGAAGCATTATTTTTTGATTTTCTTTTGTGGCTTCAAATGCGGAAATGTTAAGTGGAAATATACTACAATTCAACTCATTTATTCTTTTCCAAATCTGGTTGCAAAACAATGTTGCAATACTGGCCTGTCCGGCATTTGGAGATTCTCCCATTCTAACAAATACGATTCCCTGACTTTCTGAAATGCTTAAGATTTGCCCATTTTTGCCTAAGGCTGAATACATATCTGAAGGTGCTTCAGGTGCATAGGATCCAGGAAAAATGTTTTGAAGTGTTGGCAACATGTATGAGCTTTTTCCATTAAGCCACCATAAGTAACCATAAGATTTATTTATTTGCTGCGAAGTATTGATCATTTGACTTTTATAGATCGGGTCTATCATGATGGTATCCGTACCCCAAATACTATTGTTCGAAATCATTAATCCGAAACGAGCCATACTCCTCGCCTTACTATAATAAACAACATTTGATCCGGAAGGTAACCATGTACCTGTCATTCCTATTCGGTTCTTGACCTTTGTTTGCGTATAATTATTAACAGTAGTATTTGTTGCATCTTCTATAACACCATGTAGGAGGGTATAAGGTGCATTGTGATAGGACCATCTTGTGCCAGCATCCGCAAGATATTTAAGGCAGGTGTCTATAATGCAATCATCATCAGGCACACCATCATCCAGACCAGAAGTCATAGTAAGCTGATTCCTTATTGTGATTTTAGCTTCTTGTACATTTGTGCAACTTGTCCAACCTTGACCAAGATATTTGGAGGTCGTGTCATTAATAGAAAGGTAGCCTTCCTCTTGGGCTTTGCCAACAAGAAATGAAGTAATTGTTTTGCCAGCAGATGCCCAATACCAAATGCTATCCTGAGAAAATGTTCCGTAGTATTTTTCCAATACAATTTTTCCATTTTTTAATAAAATAAAAGCCTTAGTATTTTCCCTTCCTAGAAAATTATACAATGAGTCTATTCTTGAGTTGCACCAATTTAATGAGGAAGGCGATGTTGTATCCCACGGAGCAGTATTATTTAGAGGGGGAAAATAAACATTTTGCGCAGGCAAATATTCTGAGGAAATAAGAAAAAAGAAAATTACTATTAATCGCATGGAAGGATTTTTTTTGTTCGACTAAGGAGGTTCGATAAAGTTTAAATTGCTTATTTCATTTAAAATGGAATAAGTACTGTTGCAAATTAACTTATTTATTCTCCTTTTTAGGTATAAAATATTGAATTTGACTTTTGGTATAATTATTTATTCTATTTATTTTTCATTGATTTTGTCCTATTTTTCGCTTTTTGTAATATGATTATCGACAGAAGCATCAGTATCAAGCAGGAGTTTTTATTATTTTTAAAGAATGAGTATTATCATATGAATAGAATCCTTACCTTTGCACTCCTAATTTTAGAAATGTTATGTTCGCAGTAGTAAAAATCGCAGGTCAGCAATTTAGAGTTCAGGCAGGACAAAGCCTGTATGTTCCTCACCTGCAAGGAAAGGCCGGAGATAAAGTTGAATTCAGCGAAGTGCTGTTAACCAGTGATGGAAGTAGTGTTACTTCAGGTACTGGCATAACCGCAAAAGTT
>JANPHE010000007.1:0-6857 GCA_031424295.1 Segetibacter sp.
CAGGTAGCGGCCGGCGCGCTTATTTGATGTCATCGCAAATTGCGATGACATAGGGCTAGTCAGTTTATGATCAGCGTCTTCCGCACTTGATATCGCATTTTGCGATATCAAGTCAGCGAGTTCGTCACGCGTCAGTTGAAACCGGAAATCTTTGGGGAATTTTCCGGCATTGCGCTTGGCGGCCTCATTGAGGCGAAACGTCGGGACACCGTAGAGACGGGCGAGGTCGGTGTCTAAGATGACGCGGAGGCCGCGGATCGTGAAGATGCGGGCGGGGAGGGAACAGATTGGGTGTCAAACTGCGAGCAGGGACCGCACCTGCATCCCGCGTCGGGTTTGGATGAGCAGGCCCGAGAACCTGGCCCCCACCCGAGGGCTCCAACAGCAAAATCCTGTTGCCTTCAACTCCTTGTTTCCAAAGCGGATCTACATTGTAATAGTTGTAAACGAAAGTTGGCAAACTGTTGTCTATATGAATGGAAGTCGGTTGTGGCAAAACAGACCTGAGAAAAAGTCCTTGTGTAGGTTGCAATTGATCAGGAATATTCATTTTCTCCAATGCTTCATACGACTTGTCCAGAAAAGTATCCTGCTGCAATGTGTGCGTATACTTATTGATGTTTTCCTGATTAGCAAAATATTTTTTGCTACTGTTACTACCTGCTACCCATTGCCAACTACAGGCATTACTTGCCCAATCTCCATCCAACAAATGATAGTACATCCATTGTGCAGGAAGATGCCAATGAGATTTAGCAATATTGCAAACCAACGAAGCTGTGTACATTCTACAGTGGTTGTGCATATAGCCAGTATGGTAGAGTGTTTCAATGGCCTTGTCAATGCCAGTAATTCCGGTCTTAGCGTTTACTATATCAACAGATATTTCTCTATTGGAGACAGGTTCTTGCGGATGTTTGATATCGCTGTTTAAATCTCTATGCTGTCCCACACGTTGAAAATAATCACGCCAACAAAGTTCTTTTACAAATGGACTTATTTCATATAGTTTGTATCCTTTTGCCAGTACATGCTCCAATATCATTTTTGTACTTATAACACCCCGAGAAATATAAGGAGACAAATAAGTAACTGCCCCATCTATGTAGTTTCGCGATCTACCATACGCTATGGGATCAATCTGATTTATCTTATCGAGGATGCTTTGGTATGCTGTCAACAATTGAACTGCCATCTATCGCTTGCTTATTTTGTTCATAGAAACTGCCCTTTGCCGACTACATTTGAATCTATTAATTTCCACACTTCTTTTCTGTGCATGTTTTTGACTTGTACCGCTGTTCACTCTTTTTCTCCATAAATTAAAACTACTCCGCTTCATTTCCTTGCGCATGAGTGCAATTACTTCTGCCTCGGAAAGCGAAAATTGCATTGCAATGGCTTCGAAAGTTGTTCGGTCTTCCCAAGCCATATCTATTATTCGATCCTTGTCAATCAAATCCATACAATGGTTTTTTAAAAAGTTGTTCGTTTCCAGTCAACAGTCACTTTCGAGCCTTCCGCTAGTATCACGCTATTAGGTTCTGTATCGCTTAAAAAGGCAAAACTATTTCCATACATGGAATTAAAATCGCAATGTATAGCATAATTATAAACCTCATTTATGAGCCATCTTGGATGATTCACTTTGTACTCCTGCGATTGTAGTCCATCTAATTTAGTATATCCGTAATAGTGCTCAAAAATAAACTCCTCGATGCCACCAATCTGCATTTCAGTTTTCTTAGCTTCTGCATTCACTTCAAGGTAATTCCATTCATTGTTTGTCTTCCATTCGTACCTGACGAATTTATCGTTCTTACCAACAGATATTTTATTCTTTGTTGGAATAGCAATGTAGTGTTCTTTATAAAGCTTATTGGCAAGCCATGCTACCATTTTATATGGTACCGTTTCATTTATAAAAACAACCCCACGTTTTATAGTATTCCCTTCTTTTCTTTTAACATAAAAACGAAGATTTATCTCTTCAAAAGTTCCCAACAAAGGGATTGGGATCTGGAAAAGGCTTGTTTTCTTAAACATAAATCCTACAAGGCTTACATAAGTTTTGTTTTGATGACAATCCAACTCAACACCTTTTGGAAGGTAAGGCTCCAACAAATCAGGATTGACAGCATAATTTGCCATGATCAAATTTTCCCAATCAGCCGATAAAAAAGTATTAGACATTTATTTTTATACAAATTACGCTATTAAAATTACCTATTTCAAAAGACCTATTCCCATCTTTACAAAAAAGCTCATTTGATATTAAGCAGCATGCATTGAAAACAGAAATAATTACGATGATTATAAATGCTTTGACCACAAAATTGAACTTTAATCAAAACGTGGCTAAACAAACTGATTTCCTAAATTTCATCAAGCTTAAGTAACAATAAACGATGGAATTTGTTTGCTTGTATCATTACATTTATATACCATTTGTGTTGCCCGATCCTGCTTAAATGCAAACAATTCAACCTTCAATTGAAGTATCAAAAAATTAATAACCTGGGTTTTATTACAGACTGTATCTGCCAAAAGAGAATCCTTTTTCACCTGGCATTTATCAAAAAAATGTTGATTGCCATTGACAAAACAAATCGGGATTTGCAAATCAGACAGTAAAAAAACGGCCACTCAAAACACTAAACACCAGGGATCCGAACCGAATAAAGGGTGAAAAAGCGCTAATTATGGGGATGTAGATTAATTTATGATATGAAATGAAATACAACGAACTAAAAAAGCGTTACTCAGAGTAAGTAATACCAATATTTTACTGAAATATGAACAATAAACTCCGTTGGCTGATGTTTTTATGCCTTATGACCTCATTGGTTAAGGCACAGCCGTATCTGTACCACAATGAATGGATTGACTATAACAAAACTTATTACAAGTTTAAAGTTATGGGCTTTGGTTTGGATGCCAACAGCATGCCTGTGCGCAAGGGAATGGTACGCATTCCTTATGCCTCGTTATCAGCAGCTGGTCTTGGTTCTGCACTTTCCGAACATTTTCAGTTATTCCGCGATGGGGAAGAAGTAGCCATCTATGTATCCACACCTAGCGGACAACTAGGCAGTGCTGATTACATAGAGTTCTATGGAGAAATCAACAACGGTAAACTTGATAAAGAGTTGTACCGAAATCCAGATTTTCAACTAAGCGATAAATGGAGTTTGCAGACAGATACAGCAGCCTATTTTTTAACCATTAATACAGCAGCCCTAAACAAGCGGATAATTCAAACCAACAATAATGTCGGTACCAATGTCTTACCTGCCACGCCTTACTTCATGCACACCATGGGCAGGTATTTCCGTGCAGGAGAGATTTCCAATGGTTTCTCAGCTACGCTGGGGAAAAATCTTTACTCCTCGTCTTACGACCGCGGTGAGGGCTGGATGAGTCGGACCATAAAACCGGCAACAGGTGGTTGCGGCAGTGGCACTTTGCCTCAAACCTTCAGCGATTTAAATCCTTATCTCGCAGGGCCTTTGATGACCGTGCGCACCAATACAGTTGGTGATGGTCAAAACAGCCGGAATGTAAAAATTTCCATCAATGGCGATTCTATTACTACCTACCAAATGGACTACATCAACTATGTACGAGTTGAAGAAATGGTGCCGGTGAGCAAAATAAGTACCGGAATAGCAGTTGTAACTGTAGAGAACCGTAGTACATATGGCTGCGACCAAATGCGAGCTGCATTAATTGAAATCACCTACCCAAGGACGTTTAATATGGGCAATGCATCCATGTTTGAATTTCCTTTACCGGCATCGAATGTGGGGCATTATATCAAATTGTATAATTTCAATTCGGGTGGCTCAGTGCCTGTGTTGTATGATTATACCAACAACAAAAGATATGTAGCCGATCTAACCATTACAGATACCATGCAATTTGCATTGGATCCATCGGTAGAGGAATACAAATTGATACTAACTACACAGGCAGGTGCATATTATAAAGAAGGCATTAATCTGGAGCAAAGAACCTTTACAAACTTTACTCAGCTAGCCAACCAGGGCGAATATTTAATCATCAGCAATCCGCTTATTTATGGCAGCGGTGCTTCCAATTATGTAGAACAATACAGATTGTATCGTTCATCCAGCGATGGCGGTTCGTTTATAGCCAAAACAATTGACATCAATGAATTGGTGGATCAGTTTGCCTGGGGAATAAAGAAACATCCACTCTCCATCAAGAACTTTTTGAGGTATGCAAGAACTACCTTTGCAGCGCCTCCAAAATATGCATTTTTGATTGGCAAAGGCGTCATTTATTCTGAATACAGAGCCAATGAAAGCAATCCGCTGGCTGATCAATTGAACCTTATACCAACATGGGGCAATCCTGCATCTGATAACCTACTGGCTTCAGAAGATTTTACAGCCATCCCTGCTACGCCTATCGGTCGGTTGTCAGCCGTAACACAACAGGAAGTAGGCGATTACTTATTGAAAGTAAGACAACACGAAGCAGCCCAAAAAGATACTACGCAAACCATAGCAGCTAAGGCATGGATGAAGAATGTGATTCAAATAGCAGGTGCCAATGACCTTTCATTAGGCAATCAATTGGATGGCTACCTCAACAACTACAAAGCAACCATATCCGATACTGCTTTCGGTGCCAATGTCATTAACTTTAGTAAAACAGCAGACCCCGGAGGGTATCCTGAAGCAGTCAATTCGTTTAAAAATATTTATGAGCATGGTGCCGGCTTGATTACCTATTTTGGTCACTCTTCCGCTACCAGTTTAGACTTTAATCTGGACAATCCTGCCAACTACAACAACCCTGAAAAATACCCGATGTTTATTGCAAATGGTTGTAGTGCAGGTAACCACTTTACTTTTGAATCCAACAGGTTTCTAAGCAAATCTACCATTTCAGAAAAGTTTGTACTGAGCCCACAAGGTGGAGCTATTGGCTATTTGGCAAGCACTCACTATGGCGTCATTAATTACCTGGATCTTTATACCAAAGACTTTTACAAAGCCCTTGGAAACACCCAATACAATAAGGGCATTGGAGATGTAATAAAAGAAGCTATTTCTTCATCACTTGCCATTACAGGTATGTATGACTACTTTAGCAGAGTGCATGCAGAACAATATGCATTGCATGGCGATCCTGCTGTAAAAATACATGCCTCCGCATTGCCCGATTATGATGTAGAAGCCAGTCAGCTAACTGTTAGCCCATCCTTTATATCTGTTGCAGATAGTTCGTTTACAGTAAAAATAAAATTGTACAATCTTGGGCGGGCAACAACAGATCCTGTAAACCTGAAAATTACCCGACAAAAACCCAATGGAGAAATAACCAACATTTCAACAACTGTTTTGGCGTCTATTGATTACACAGATTCCATTACCGTTTCTATACCCATCAGTGGCAGCCTCGATAAAGGCACCAATCGCATAACAGCTACTGTGGACGAAGCGGATAATGTTGCCGAATTATCTGAGTTCAACAACTCCGCTTTTGTAGATGTAGAAATATCAGAAGATGAAATCAGGCCCATTTATCCATATAATTATGCCATCATTAGCAACCCTACAGCAAAACTATCTGCCTCTACTGCCGATCCTATTTTTCCAAGTAAGGTATATGCAATGGAATTAGATACTACTACCCTTTTCAATTCAGGTTTCAAAATAGTTAAATCAGATACTTCTATTGGTGGTGTCCTCACTTTCGATCCGGGTATAACCTACGAAGAAGGTAAAACATATTACTGGAGAGTAGCTCCAAAATCTGCTACCGATCCTCATTGGAGAAATGCATCTTTTACCTATAAAGCCAATTCCCTTGCCGGTTTCCAACAAGGACATTTGTATCAGAACTTGCAATCTCAATTAACCGACCTCAATATAGATAGTACAGATGGTAAGATGTCTTATACTCAAAAAGTTCACAACCTTTTTGTAGTAAATTCTATCTACCCTACCAGCGGAACAGAAGACGATCATTTTAGTGTATCTGTAGATGGTTCTTCCATTATAGAAAGTGCCTGTGCAGGTAGTTCTGTTATTGTAAATGTATTCGACTCGCTTACCTTTCAACCATGGCAAAACCTCACCAATCCTTTTAATGCAGCACCGGTTTGCGCCGCAGGTAGAGAATACAATTTTGAATACAAATACACGAGTGCGGCAACAAGGAAAAATGCCATGGACTTTTTAGATGCGGTGCCTAATGGTTCATACGTAGCTGTACGATTGGTATTGGATCAACCGTACAACACATTTGTTGCACAATGGAAAGCAGATACTACTTTGTATGGCTCCAACAATTCTTTGTACCACCGTTTAAAAAATTATGGATTTACGCAAATAGATTCATTTTATTTTGCCAGAACATGGGCCTTTGTTTTTAGAAAAGGAGACAATTCTTTTACACCTTCTTATGCGCTAAGCGAAGGTCTGTACGACCGCATCAATCTTTCTGTAAACTGTGTTACCAAAAATATTCAGGGCTATGTTTCTTCACCTGTATTTGGTCCTGCCAAGCAGTGGGATAGTGTAGTATGGAAGGGCTACAGCTTAGAAGCCAACAACGACGATGCAACGGTAGATGTAATAGGAATAAAACCCGATGGTACAGAAACCGTATTGAACACATTAACCACAGCACAGCAAAACTTTAGCATTGGCAATGTATCTGCTGCGCAATATCCATCCATCCGGTTGAGAATGAGCAACCGGGATTCTATAACCGCTACGCCCTACCAACTGACAAGTTGGGCAGTCATTTATGATCCGGCACCGGAAGGAGCATTGGCACCCAATCTGTACTATGCTATTCCTGATACAGTTGGCTCATCC
>JANPHE010000008.1:0-21456 GCA_031424295.1 Segetibacter sp.
GCTTGTTGCTGAAAAAAGCTGCGCAATTTTCAGCATGCCGAGGCTAAAGCCCGACACCCAACCGGATGATGTCCCTTTTGCAATAACTGGTGTTTTTTTTGTAACAGTGTGGGGGTATTCCGTCAACTGTTCACTGCCTACTGTCCACTGTTTACTCGTTTGAGGTTTGAGGTTTAGCACATTGGCTTATTTTCACATTGGCTTATTTTCACATTGGCTTATTTTCACATTTTCACATTTTCACATTTTTACATTGGCTTATTATCACATTTATTACATGAATTTTCCGGTATAACTTTCTTTAATCTTTTTTAATCCCGCCGGAGGGCCTTCATATACGAGGTGGCCGCCTTTGTCGCCGGCTTCGGGGCCAAGGTCTATGACCCAATCGGCACTGCGGATGACATCGGTATTGTGTTCTATGACTAATATAGAATGTCCCTGGTCTATAAGGGCATTAAAGGAAGTGAGGAGTTTTTTGATGTCGTGAAAGTGAAGGCCTGTGGTGGGTTCATCAAAAATGAACAGGATATGTCCTGCACCTTTCCCTTTGCCGAGAAAACTGGCTAGTTTTACCCGCTGTGCTTCCCCGCCGCTCAGTGTGTCGCTGCTTTGACCCAGTTTTATATAGCCGAGCCCTACATCCTGCAATGGCTGTATGGATTTTGAAACCCCGGCTCCAACTTCTTTGGATGTAGCAGCGCCTTTTGCTTTGGTTGAAGAGTCTGTAAAAAATTCAATGGCTTCATCTACGCTCATCTGCAGCACATCATGGATATTTTTTCCTTTAAAGGTCACTTCCAGCACTTCTTCTTTGAACCGTTTGCCATTGCAAACATCGCAAACGAGGTGTACATCAGCTAAAAATTGCATTTCTACTACCTGTTCACCCTCTCCTTTGCAGGCATCGCAGCGGCCGCCATCTACATTAAAAGAATAATGCTTGGGTTGAAAGCCTCTCATTTTAGCCAACGGCTGCCTGGCATATAGATCCCTGATTTCGTCCCATGCCTTTATATAAGTTACCGGATTGCTTCGGCTTGACTTTCCGATGGGGTTTTGGTCAATCATTTCTATCTGTGAAATGTGATCAACATCGCCTGTAATGGCTTTGTGAAAACCTACCTTGTCTGCAAATTCGCCCTTTAATTTTTGCAGAGCAGGATACAATACCTGCTTTACAAGGGTTGTTTTTCCGCTGCCGCTTACACCACTCACCACACAAAAAACATCGAGCGGAAATTGTACGTTGATATCTTTAAGGTTGTTGTGCCGTGCATTTTCTACCGTTATGCTATGCATCCATTTTCGGACGTGTTTTGGCGGATCAATCTTCAATTCGCCCTTCAGGTATCTGCCGGTCAGGCTTTCCGGATTGGCAATGATTTCATCATAATCACCTGCGGCTATTACTTCGCCCCCCAAATGACTGGCTAATGGGCCCATATCTATAATATGATCGGCCTGACGCATCATCATTTCATCGTGTTCCACTACTACCACTGTATTGCCCAGGTCGCGGAGTTCTTTTAATACGTTGATGAGACGTTCCGTGTCCCTGCTGTGCAAGCCAATGGATGGTTCGTCTAATATATATAATGAGTTGGTGAGGTTGCTGCCAAGGCTACGGGTTAATTGAATGCGCTGGCTTTCTCCTCCGCTGAGTGAGTTGGCTAAGCGGTTGAGGGTTAGATAACCCAATCCCACATCTAGCAGGGTTTTGAGGCGGTTGTTGATTTCGAGTAAAATTCTTTTGGCAATCTGCCGGTCATATTCGCTTAACTGCAATTGGGAGAACCAGTTGTATAAATCCTGTACCGGCATTTCGCATACCTGACCAATGTGCAAGCCGCCCACTTTTACATACAATGCTTCTTTTCTTAATCGATAGCCTTTGCATTCGTGACAGAGCGTTTTGCCCCGGTAGCGGCTCAGCATGACCCTGTACTGAACTTTGTACAGATTTTGTTCTACTTCCTTGAAGAAATCATTGATTCCGTTTACAAATTGATTGCCAGTCCACAATACTTCGTACTGTTCTTTGGTCAGGTCAGCCATGGGTGTATGTACAGGAAATGCAAAATTTTTAGCTGCCCGAATGAAACTCTCTTTCCAAAGGCCCATCTTTTCACCTTTCCATGGAGCCACTGCCCCTTCGTATAAACTGAGCCTTTTGTCGGGGATGACCAATTCCGGATCTATGCCCAACACCATACCATACCCTTCGCAAACCGGGCAGGCACCAAAAGGGTTGTTGAAGGAAAAGAGATTGGGGGCAGGTTCTTCAAACTGAATCCCATCCAACTCAAACTTATTGCTGAAGTGTGAAACGGCACCATCGGCGTCCAGAAACATTTCTCCTTCTCCTTCGTAAAAAGCGGTTCCAATGCTATCGCTCAGGCGATGGATATCGTCTTCATCAAAGTCTTTTTTTACAATGCGGTCAATGAGGATGAAGGCACCGTCCCCCAAATTTGGAGAAGGAAGGCTGCGTTTGTTGTTGATTTCATTGTTGAATGCTGATAATAATTTTTCATCTTCCAATAAATCTTCAATCCTAAAAATATTTAATGGTCCAGCAACTTTGGTTTCTTCTTTTTTTGTCGGGGCTGCCTTCCGGTCTGATTTTGAAGCTGCTACTACCCTGCTAAAACCTTTCTGGAGCAGAATATTGAGTTCTTCTTTTAAATCGCGGTTGGCATGTTGCTTAAATTTTGCAAGCATGTGCACTTTGGTATCAGCAGGTAAATGCTGAATGGATTCAATTACATCTTTTACATCGTCTTTTTTTACTTCTCTGCCGCTTGTGGGCGATATGGTGTGTCCGGCCCGTGCAAAAAGGAGTCTTAGGTAGTCAAATATTTCGGTCATGCTACCAACCGTACTACGAGGGGTACGGGTGCTGACTTTCTGTTCAATTGCGATTGCTGGACACAACCCTTTTATGAAATCAACATCGGGTTTGTTCATCCGGGCCATAAATTGGCGGGCATAGGCACTCAAGCTTTCTGCATACCGGCGTTGACCTTCTGCAAATAAGGTATCTATGGTAAGCGATGATTTTCCAGACCCCGATACGCCTGTCACAACAATGAGCTGATTTCGTGGAAATTCTACGGTAATATTTTTCAGGTTGTGAACACGTGCCCCTTTTACAAGGATATTATCGTTCTTGGTGACTGTTGCTTTCTTCTTATCCTTTACACTAACTGCTGCTTTTTTAGCCATAGCATGCAAAAGTAATGGAGGATGGATGAAGTTTGAGGTTTGATGCTTGACCTCATTGTGAAATTTTAATATTGCTTCATTTTTGCATCCTCTACTTGGCTCAGCTTTTTTGCTCAGCTTTTTTGCTCAAGCCGCGGGGCTTCGTTATTGCAACGGGACTCCATCCGCTTGTTGCAGAAAAGTGCTGCGCAATTTTCCGCATTCCGTGGCCAAGGCCCGGAACCCAACCGTATAATGTCCCTTTTGCAATAACTGGTGTTCTTTTTCGTAACAGCGTGAGGGTAGTTACAATTTGCTCGTTGGATTGTTTGAAGTTTGAGGTTGGATTTTATTTTCACATCGAGCAATTTTCACATTAGCACATTAGCAATTAGCTCATTATTTTTACCCGTTTCAAAATGGGAATAATTTATAAATAAAATTTCAAATTATTGGTTATTAGTTAATTGATTATACTTTTGTTCATTATTATTTCTGCTTAGATGATAATGAAAATAGAACAGTGTCTCATTGGGTTATCATTTTGGCTTCACCAATCACACATTTGTTCTATTCTGAACGTCTTTTACATTATGTTATCGTATTTGCAGATTAACGCCGAACAGTAACAGAACAAATATCCTAAAATCCAATAAAATCCAATTATCATGAAACCGCTTACCCAAGCTACGGACAATCAATTAGTCCATGCATTCCAAAACGGAAACAACAAAGCCCTCGAAGTTTTAATCAGCCGCTACAAAGACAAAATGTTTTCTACCATTGTATTTATGGTAAAAGATAAATATCTGGCTGAAGATATTTTTCAGGAAGTATTTATCAAAGTAATTGACACCGTACGCAACGACCGCTATACGGAAGAAGGCAAGTTTTTGCCGTGGGCTATGAGAATAGCGCATAACCTGTGTGTGGATCATTTTAGAAGAGTAAAAAGAGGACCTGCTATCAAAACAAGTGATGATCACGACATTTTTGAAGTGCTCAATGTGTGTGAAAAGGGTGCCGATGACCGCTTGATGAAAAGCCAAAGCCATGATAAAGTAAGGTTGATGCTGGATGCTTTGCCTTCTGAACAGCGGGAAGTAATTGTACTACGCCATTATGCTGACCTTAGTTTTAAGGAAATAGCAGAAATGACCAATTGCAGCATCAATACTGCGCTTGGAAGAATGCGGTATGGATTAATCAACATGCGTAGAATGGTTTCAGAAAATCAAATTGCTTTATAGATAAATTTTACATTTAAACATTAATAGTGCTTCATAATTAGTGAAGCAGGAATAAATATCAATACTATTTTAAACAATCATCTAAAGCTCCTATGGGGGCTTTTTTTGTTTAGTGAAGTGTCCTAAAAATGACAAATTGGTCTAAGGAATGGTTTTTTTGTTTGTTATTCAAATAATATTCAAACATAGCAGGATCGTTGCCCTAAAAAATATTGTATATATCAAGCGAAATTTGAAGCAGAGATTGAACCGAAAATCCAATTGCAAAGCCGCTTTAGTGAATGAAATAAAAACGATTTAAGCTTGCTTTCCTATCAATGGTTGCCTTATCTTTATTTTCATGCAGCCTCAAAAAATTCTAAAACAACTGATTGACCCCTTTTTGAAAACGGGCAGAACAAAGGAGATTTTTACATACAACCCTGCCATACAGGAAGTAAGAAAAGATGCTGAAAAAGTAGTGATAGAAGTGTACAATTACAATGGGCAAATGTTGGAAGAATATTCCCCCGGTGAGATACAGGAGACCTTGCGCTTTAGAGATGATACAAAAATAACCTGGATCAACATAGAAGGCATTTGCAAAAATGATGTAGAACAGGTTGCAGCGCATTATGGAATCCACAACCTGTTGGTAGAAGATATTTTAAGCATAGGCCAACGACCAAAGATGGATGACATAGATGGCATACTTTTTTGTCTGCTCAATATGCTTTACTTTAATGAGCAATATGGATCGGTAGAACAAGAACAGGTGAGTATTGCTTTTGGCGAAAATTTCGTCATTACTTTTCAGGAAGATGAACACAGAGATGTGTTTAACAGCATACGAGAGAAGTTAAAGCTTAACAGCAGCAAGATCAGACAGCGGGGTGCTGATTACCTTTGCTACAGTTTGATGGATATGATTGTAGATCATTATTTTGAAGTGATGGATAAGCTGGGAGAACGGATAGAAATGCTGGAAGAAGAAATAATAAGAGCAAGAAACAAGCGGCCCCTGGCTCAATTGAATGCGATGCGGAAAGAGATGATAGTGCTGAAACGAAATGTATCGCCTGTAAGGGACATCATCAACGGACTGATTAGAAGTGAGAGTCCGCTGTTGGACCCCAACAACGATAAGTATTTCAAAGATGTTTATGACCATATCATGCAAGCCAATGATGCTGCCGAAAACTATAGGGATATTCTGAGCAACCTGCAAGACTTATACATTAGTCAGGTAAACCTGAAGATGAATGAGGTAATGAAAGTAATGGCAGTAGTAACCTGCCTGTTAGCCCCGGGGACGGTTATAGGAGGTATATTCGGAATGAATTTTGAAGTCATTCCAATTGCTCATCAGTATTGGGGATTTTATATTACCGTAGGTTTGATGTTGGTTATTCCGATTATCATGCTGGTTATTTTTAAACGGAGGGGTTGGTTTTGATTGGGAAATAATAATAGCAATTTTAATAACAATAACAGATCATTCAAAAAATAATAAATGGTTAAAACAACAATGAGTTTCAACTATCGGATCAAGCAACTGAGTTTTTATTTTTTATTGGCATTCCTTGGTGTGTTTTTGTTTTTGCAAATGGCGCAGTTTCTTCCGGCTTTTTTGGGAGCTATTACATTTTATATGTTGTCACAAAAAAGCATGACCTATTTGGTTGAAAAAAAGAAGTGGAAAAAAAGCCTTGCAGCAACGCTCATATTGGTTATCTCTTTTTTAGTGGTAATTGTTCCTATAGGATTGTCTGTAAATATTTTATCAACTAGAATTGGTGATGCCATTAGTCATAGCAATCAAATTGTTCATTCCATTACAACATTGGTACAGAGCATTGAAGAAAAATTCAAAGTGAAGCTTTTGACGGCTCAAAATCTTACCAATCTAAAATCGTCCGGCACTTCTTTTTTGACTGGATTTGTAAAATCTACCTTCAATTCCATAACATCCATTCTGATCATGTATTTTATTTTATACTTTATGCTAGTTAGCAGAAAAGAAATGGAAGCATGGATGTATGATTTCATTCCGCTAAAGGAAGAAAATGTGGCTGTTGTAGGAAAAGAAATGAAGAGCCTGGTCATTTCAAACGCATTAGGAATGCCGCTTGTGGCTGTATTGCAAGGTATAGTAGGGCTGATTTGCTATATTATACTCGGCGTGAACGATGTATGGTTTTGGTTCATTTTTACCTGTATTGCATCTATGCTACCGTTTGTAGGATCGGCACTTGCCTATATACCTTTAGCGATTGTACTGTATGTAAACCATGAGGACTGGAAAGCAATCGTTGTGCTACTTTATGGCTTGATCATAATAGGAACTGTTGATAATATTTTTCGTTTTATGCTACAGCGAAAAATGGGAGATATCCACCCGATGATCACCGTTTTTGGAGTAGTAATTGGTATTAATATCTTCGGTTTTATAGGCCTTATTTTTGGCCCCATCCTCATATCTATGTTTATTCTACTAGTTAAAATTTACATGAACGAATTTGTTGAAAAAAGAAAACCTGCTGAAAATCAATTAGAAGAAACCTAGTTTATTGCCTCCTTAAAATAATTTAATTTCAAACTATCTCAAGTAAATTATCTTGCCACACTGACAATATTTTTCAGCTTTAGGCGTATTAAAGTGGAAAATATTTTAATCCAATCTTTAGTTTTAAGTAAATATGCCAGCAATAATCAAGATGACCGGGAAGGCTATGTTTTTTATATTGATTTTATTAAATACGCATGCTTTTGCAAAAGAAGGCAAATGGACTTCTGATGACAAAAACAGGCCGTCAATGTTTAATAATTCCGCTAATGCTCCGGTCATAAAGCGAATTGCAGATTCTATTTATTCACTCATCAGCCTTGGTGACTATGGATTGGAAAAAGATGTATTTTTTAATGCCTACAAAGGTTTTCAATATTTAAAAAGCAAAGGGCAGCTCCGCAAAACCAATCTTTTGACCATTTGCGACTATAGCCAAAGCATCAATAATAAGCGGTTGTATGTGATAGATTTGGAGAATAGCAGACTGTTGTACAACACTTATGTGTCTCATGGCAAAAACAGCGGAGATGAATTTGCAACCAGTTTTTCTAACATGGATAATTCCAATAAAAGCTCTTTGGGATTTTTAGTAACAGGCTCTACATATAGCGGAATAGCCGGCTACAGTCTAAAGTTAGCCGGAATGGAGCGCGGCATCAACAATAATGTTGCCGCAAGAAGTATTGTATTGCATGGTTCTAAATTTGTGAATGAACACATCATGAATGAAAAGGGAAGAATGGGCAAAAGTTATGGGTGCCCTGCTGTGCCACAGGAAATCAGCAAGAAAATTATTAATACAATAAAAGGAGGAAGCTGTTTATTTATTTATTCTCCTGATGAGCATTATGCTCATACATCCGCCATATTAAATGCGCAGTTTGATCTGGCACCTGCCGTACAACCAACAGAACAAATTTCAAAGCAAGGCTGGCAGGCTGTGGCAGATATTATTGCTGCGGCAAAATAATTAGTTCATTCTTATTCGTCGTGTTGCCTTCCTTTTATACTACTGCTTTTCCATGCACTGTTGAGAGATTCGAACTCTGATATATCTTCTTCAGAAAACGCAGCCAAGGTAATATTTTTAAGGTCGGGCTGACCGGCATTAACCCATGCTGTATACCAAAAGCTTGCAACAGAGGCTATAGAAAGTCGCATTCTTCTTTCTACCATTCCATTCATCATATTGTTATATGCAATGGTAAATTGAGCAGAGTATTGCTTGATCACTTTGCCGTTTCTTTCTTCAAAAGCATATTTGTTATCGCCCGGCATTGTTTTGGTTAATGCGGCTTCATACTTCAATACGGTATCGGATGCAGCACCGCTTTCCAGTACACGTTTCCAAACATATCCGGGAATATCTTTGATATAACTTGCTTTACCAATCATAAAATCGAACTCTTTGTCGGCAAGCAATTCAGGAACTCTACTCTCCCAAAAACCATGAATACCTTTCTGATTAGAATTTTGACCATCGTGGTTGGAGCTTGCATGCAATGGAACGTGAGAGTCTGCAATATAATGCCCCAATTCAGCGGCATACT
The DNA here is from genome assembly GCA_031424295.1 of Segetibacter sp. Lineage (GTDB taxonomy): Bacteria > Bacteroidota > Bacteroidia > Chitinophagales > Chitinophagaceae > Segetibacter. The sequence goes on from JANPHE010000008.1 coordinate 8,556, forward strand.
TCAAAATTTTTGACTGATTTCGTTCTTTAAAAGCATAGGTTAACCGCTGTTGCATGGTTTGTATCCACCAAGGAACAATGCCATTTTCAATTACAGAGTCTTTGCCAAATTTCTTAACTGCATCGTCATAATTTCTGGGAAGGTCGGGATATGGATAAATGCCATAATTATCAATATCAATATAATGTTTGGGCGCTTCATCTTTTACAGCATATCTTCTTTTATCCGGGTCAATAGCGTGATCTGTTATGAACTGAATATTGGGTTTAAAGAAAGCCATCATCTCGGGAGGAAGCAGAAATACCGCAAAATAATTGATGCGCTGGTGTCCGAAAAAACCCCAACAGAAGCTATTTAAACTAATCAAACAAAAGAGAGAAAACATTAATGCTTTTTTCATCAGGTAATTTCTGCTACTCCACCGCTTACTGCAAACTTCATTGCATCCACGGAAGATATATTGTTTAAAAATTTAACCTTGTGTTTAGGTACTACATACACGATACCACTTACTGCGTAAGAGTGAGGTACATAAACAACCACATGATCTTCTAATTGCAATTTTCCGCTATTGTGCTGAGTCAAAAATCCCATTCTCCAAACATCATCTGCATCTACATTTACCAATACTGGTTTATCAAATTTACGTTTTTCGCCTGCAAAAGCCTCTAGGAAATCTTTGACAGAGGTATAAATGAATTTTATTCCGGGTGTTCTTTCGAATACATGGCCAAAAAAGTCAACCATTTTACCAACCAATAAATAGCTGGAAATCCAACCAACCATCACGACCATAAATACAATTACCAGAAAACCTAATCCTGGTATTTTATGAATATTGCCTTCCTGATCTGGTTTGAATAAGGGTGGGAATATAGCGTGAACAATATTGGGTAGTATATTATCTATATAGTTGAATAATGAAAGGGCAGCCCACGCCGTAATGGTCATTGGGGCCAATATGATAAGACCCTGAATAAAATAATTCAGCAGCTTTTTCCACTGCCATTTCAAAGGTACCTTGGTATCGTTATTCGTCCTGAACAAGAAAAAGAAGATTAAGGGTGAAAAGCTACTAAAGTTTTCAGTAGAAAAGATGATTAATTAAACTGGAAGTTCTGCTTTTTAAGGATTTCCTCATCCTGCTTTACCTTTTGTTCCCAGGACCATGCAGTTCTCATCATTTCTTTCAGGTCATACTTGATTTGCCAACCCAAAGCGGTACATGCATAATTATTATTAGCATAAATGGCTACTACATCACCTTGCCTTCTCGGGCCAATTTTGTAGTTGAGTTTTTGACCCGAAACTTCTTCAAATGCCTTGATGGCTTCTAAAACAGTAACGCCATTACCTGTACCCAAATTAAACACATCACATTTGGTTGTATTTTTTCCAGCTATCAAGTATTGGAGAGCTAAAGTGTGTGCATGAGCAATATCTGACACATGAATGAAGTCGCGGATGCAGCTACCATCTCGTGTATCATAATCCTCGCCAAAAACAATCAATTCATTTATTTTACCAATAGCTGTCTGGGTGATGGCAGGAACAAGGTTTGCAGGTTTGCCAATTGGCAACTCTCCCATTCGTATAGAAGGATGAGCGCCAACCGGATTGAAATAACGGAGCAGGATTGCTTTGGAATGAGATGCATTTACCACATTCATGATAATTTCTTCGCCCATTTGTTTGGTAGAACCATATGGAGATTCCGCTTTTTTAATGGGTGATTGTTCTGTGACTGGTATTTCATCAGGATTACCATAAACAGTACAGGAAGATGAAAATACAAAGTAGGGCACTTCGAACTCTTCCACACATTTGAGTAAGTTGATCAACGAAAACATATTGTTTTCATAATACATTAAAGGTTCTTCAACCGACTCTCCTACTGACTTGTATGCAGCAAAATGTATGATACCTTCAATGTCTTCATTTTCTTGAAAAACAGCACGGGTATCGTTGTAATCTTTTAAATCAACTTTATAATTCTTAATTTTTTTACCCGTAATTTTTTCTAGTCCATCTACTAGATAAACGGTACTGCGAGAATTATCGTCTATTGATATTACATCAAATCCATTTTCTATGAGGTCTGCAATGGTGTGTGACCCAATATAGCCACACCCTCCGGTTACAAGTATTTTAGACATGCTGAAATGCTTTTATTCACTGCAAATTACAGCAGAAAGCCTTATATAAAAAGCTTAATAATAAAAAATAATAAGGCAGCCAGCAAACCGCTCACAGGAATGGTGAGTATCCATGCCCAAAGAAGGTTAACTGTAACGCCCCACCTAACTGCTGATAATCTTTTGGTAGCTCCAACGCCAATGATAGCACCTGTGATGGTATGGGTAGTGCTAACTGGAATTTTTAAAGATTCACTAATAAAAAGTGTAATGGCGCCTGCTGTTTCTGCGGCTACACCTTCAAAAGGCGTCACTTTTGTAATACGGGTACCCATTGTTTTTATTATTTTCCAACCACCGCTCATGGTGCCAAGTGCAATAGCTGAATAACAAGCAAGTGGTACCCAAAACACCATGTGATCGAGGCTATATGTTTTGCTGTCGTATGCAACAAGGGCAGCCATAATGATACCCATTACCTTCTGAGCATCGTTGCCACCATGCCCTATACTGAAAGCAGCAGAAGAAACGAGTTGCAAACGCTTAAACCATTTGGTAGCTTTTGTGGGATTGAGTGTATGTATCCAAAAGGTAAAAATTGCCATGACCGTCATAATCAGCCCAAGTAATATCCATTTAAAATTTTTGGAGTAAAACATCAGCTCTGCAGAATAGCTTTTGAAATGGGTATTCTTGGCCAAAACGGCATGATCAAACTCCATATTGTGGTAGGTTAACCAAAATACTAGTGCCAATACAAGGGAAGAAAATATTTTTGGTCCTACACCTTTATTAAATGAATAAATGAACCACATAGAAATAATATAAGCGATTAACAAACCGACCAAAGGCGCAATTAATATGAAAGCTGCTGTATGAAAAATGTTGGGATAGTGCGAAAGGTTTAATGCCCCAAAACCTGAACTAGCTATGGCAGCACCGGCAAATCCACCAATCAAGGTATGAGATGAGGATGAAGGAATACCAAACCACCAGGTAAATAAATTCCAGATTATGGCAGCGATCAATCCGGCCAGGACTATTCTTAACATGTCAATTCCCGAAACCACACCTGGCGTTACCGTTTTAGCAACTGTATCTGCAACTCCATGATCTTTAAAAATAAAATAGGCTGCAAAGTTGAAAACTGCTGCCCATACTACCGCCTGAAATGGGGTCAATACTTTGGTAGAAACAATAGTGGCAATGGAATTAGCAGCATCATGAAATCCATTGATATAATCGAAAATGAGTGCTAGTGCAATAATAACAATCAGTAAAGTTGTCATAATAATTTTTTGGTGTTGGAGCGCAAAAAAGGGTTACGAGTATTTTACAATGATTGATTCAATCACATTGCCTACATCCTCGCATTTGTCTGTTACTAATTCCAGCACCTGGTATATTTCCTTTCTTTTGATCACTTCTTTGAAATCATTTTCCTGATTAAAAAGCTTTTCTATACTAAGATCAAATATATCGTCTGCCTGGTTTTCTATGTCGTTCACTCTTATCAAAGCCTCTGTTATTTTGCGCAGGTTTTTCATGTTTCTAAGCTCCACTACAGCGGTATGTACATGAATGGTACCTTGCTCTATCAGTTCGGCCATTTTTTGTATACCCGGATCGTTAGGATTAACCCTATAAAAGATCATCTTTTTGGCGGAGGCATAGATATAATCGCAAATATCATCGAGTGCGGAGGCCAATGTATGTATGTCTTCGCGGTCAAAAGGCGTAATAAAGTTTCTACCTAATTCTGTAAACAACTTATGAGTAGAATCGTCGTTTTTGTGTTCAAGGTCTTCCAATTGAGTGGTGAGGGAGGCCCTTTTATCAAAATCAGGTTCTGCAACCATTTGTTTTAACACAGCGCCCATTGTCATTACAGTGACTGCTACTTCTTCAAAAAGATTATAGAATACCGTATTTTTCGGCATGAACAACTTGGCAATAGAATTTAGACCCATAAAAAAATTTTCCAAAAGTAAAGTTATAGGCCCAATAACCTTAGAACTTTTAATCAGCTAACAATTACTTAATAATAAGATAATATTGAAATGGGCTGCAAATGGCTGAATTTTCTTTTACAAGCAGGGTAATTAAGTAACGAACTAATTAAATTTTTCAACTACAAAATCAAATAATCAAAAAAATCAACCCTAAAGCAGTTGTTACAAAAAGGAAACATATTAAAATAGTTAAGGCATTCAACAACCTTTTTTGCGTTTCTCTCTTTGGATCATCTGTAATATAAAAGTGAAAATGATTGAAGAAAAGAAAATCTCCAAAAGTCCACCTTCTGGAACGCAAAATGAAAAACAGTATCGTCTTAATTAATAACACTATTACCAACAAAGTTGCGCTTATAAAAATAACGTTCGTTACCATAAGTTAATTCAATGCTTAATTTAGATTGCTTATGATTAACAAACTTGAATGCTGCCTGGCATTTACGATTTCTTCCTTCAGCAATTTAATCTTCATCCTGATAGCTTTGAGCACTTCCAATTCTTCATCTGACTTGAGTGCATCGCGAAATTTTTTCTCTTCAAACTCAAGCAAAATCTCCAATTGTGCAGATCTATTTCCCGGGAAAAGTAATTCCATTTTTATCCATTTTAAGTTTAGAATAAAGGCACTACAAACCTAATTGCATCTGATTATAAATAGAATAGTAAACCCAAAAGATAATAATTAATTAAAATGGAGACGAGTAATAATAGTGCTCATAACTTTTCAGTCAACATGTACAAGTATTTAATTAATGCCTTGACAGAAGATTGGGTTTTTAAGTGGAAGAACTAGACTGCTAAAGCCTTTTGTACAATTAGAATTTGCGCCAGATTAAGATGTCGCTAAATTTATTCCCCAACTTTTCATAATACTAAATTGACAATTTGGTTACAATTTGTTCATACTGATTTAATTCTTTTGCCATTCAATCTTCTTATGTGTCATCCTGTTTCTACAGGATGTATTTAATTGTACTAAAGAAGAATATCTATAATGCTGTTCGTTTTACTCACTTTGAAAAGTCTGCCAATTAGAAAATAGTGTTTAGAAGATCACCAATACTAATTTCCTTAACAACATACGCTCACCCGTTTCAGACTAATATTCTCACCTCATTAATGAATAAATCATGGAGGTAAAAAAGAGAAAAGTAGACATTCTGGTTATTTCTGATATCCATTTAGGCACCTATGGTTGCCATGCAAAAGAGTTGCTAACCTATTTAAAAAGCATTAAGCCAAAAATGGTGATACTAAATGGGGACATCATTGACATCTGGCAGTTCAGCAAAAGCTATTGGCCAAAGAGCCACATGAAAGTAGTAAAGCAAATATTTACATGGATCGGAAAAGGGGTTAAGACATACTATGTAACTGGCAACCATGATGAAATGCTGCGCAAATTTGCAGGAATGAAAATGGGATCTTTTAGTATTGTAAACAAATTGGTCCTTAACCTATCTGACAATAAAAAAGCATGGATTTTTCATGGAGATGTGTTTGATGTGACCATGCAACACAGTAAGTGGCTGGCAAAGCTTGGTGCCATTGGTTATGATACCTTAATCTTAATCAACAGGCTTTGCAACTACCTTTCTGAAACTGTACTTAAAAGGGGAAAAATATCCCTGTCGAAAAAAATTAAAGACAGCGTAAAGTCGGCAGTACAGTTTATAAACAATTTTGAATTGACCTGTGCAGAGATTGGAATAGCAAATGGTTTTGACTATGTTATTTGCGGTCATATTCACCAGCCTATCATGAAACAGATCAGCAACAATGATGGTACCATTATGTACCTCAATTCAGGAGATTGGATAGAGAATTTAACTGCACTGGAATATAATAATAACGAATGGAGCATTGTAAAATTTGCAGACTTACATACAGCGGATGCAACTGAAGAAAAGGATGATGACTTAAATACGAACGAGCTATTCAATAATCTATTGCAAGAGTTTAAACTAATGAGCATATGAAAATACTTTACGCTATCCAGGGCACCGGTAATGGTCATGTAAGCCGTGCAAGAGAGATTATTCCTATACTGAAAGAACACCATGAAGTGGACATATTAATAAGTGGAACACAGGCTGATATTGATTTGCAATATCCCATAAAGTATCGCTACCATGGTCTTGGTTTTATTTTTGGCAAAAGCGGCGGTATTGACCTCCTGGAAACCTATAAAAAAAGCAAGTTGAAAGTGTTTTTCATGGAGGTAAATTGCTTACCTGTTCAGGCATACGACCTGGTAATAAATGATTTTGAACCTGTATCCGCCTGGGCCTGTTATCAAAAAAATAAAAGTTGCATTTCATTGAGCCACCAATCGGCTGTTTTGAATAAAAATGTACCGCAACCCAAAAAAGTTGACCACTTTGGAAGAGCTATTTTAAAGAAATATGCTCCTGTCACTTCTAAATATGGATTTCACTTCAAAGCATATGATAAGCATATTTACACACCCGTTATCCGAAAAGAAGTAAGGCAACAATTGAATGAAGAATTAGGGCACTATACCGTTTACTTACCTGCATATGATGACAACCGAATAATGAAAGTACTCAAAGAAATAAAAAATGTACAATGGGAAGTATTTTCAAAACACAATAAGAAAATAACTATAGAAAAAAACATCCGCATTCAGCCTATTAACAACGATGCTTTTCTAAAGAGCATGGCCACCTCATCAGGGGTATTATGCGGAGCCGGATTTGAAACACCGGCAGAGGCATTGTTTCTGGAAAAGCAATTAATGGTCATTCCCATGAAAGGGCAATACGAGCAACAATGCAATGCAGCAGCGCTAAAAGACATGGGTGTACCTGTAATAAAAAGCCTTAAACTAAAACACTTAAATAAAATACTGGATTGGATAGAAAATGACAAAAAAGTAAAAGTAAATTACCCTGATGAAACAGCACAGATTTTGAATAAAATAATTGAAGAGCATTCATCCGAAATTTCAACAGATTCTTTACTTCCGATCAGAAAAATATATACATTGGATAAGTTTAGAAAGTCAATGCTTAAAATGATAGCCGCAAATTTATAAAGATAAGTAGCATGTATTTTAGAAGTGAAGATTTTGGAAAGGATTTTAAATGGGGCGTATCAACTGCTGCTTACCAGTCAGAAGGTGCATACAACATTGAAGGAAAAGGATTGAGTATATGGGACGTTTTTTCTAATACACCGGGCAAAATTTTTAACAACCAACATGGGAATACAGCCTGCGATTTTTATCATCGATATGCACATGATATCAGCCTTGTTAAGCTCATGAATATTCCCAATTTCAGGTTTTCTATTTCATGGAGTAGAATACTACCAAAGGGTACAGGTTGCATAAACTACAGGGCTATAGAATTTTACAATAACGTCATTGACCTTTGTCTGGAAATGGGTATAGAACCCTGGATCACACTTTACCATTGGGACCTCCCCAATGAATTGGAACAAAAAGGTGGATGGACAAATAGAGAAGTAATCAATTGGTTTAGCGAATATGTTCAACTCTGTGTTCGAATATTTGGAAACAAGGTAAAACATTGGATGGTCTTGAATGAACCGATGGTCTTTACCGGAGCAGGTTATTTTTTAGGTGTTCATGCACCAGGAAAAAAAGGATTGTCTAATTTTTTACCCGCGGTTCATCATGCGGCATTGTGTCAGGCAGAAGGTGGAAGAATTATTAAAAGCGAATCATCCATGAACAAAGCAGGTACTACATTTTCCTGCTCTTATGTAGAGTCTTATAGGTCCACTTCATTAGATAAAATAGCAGCCATCAAAATAGATGCGCTACTCAATAGGCTATTTGTAGAACCATTGGGCGGAAAAGGCTATCCGGTAGAAGATTTAAAACTATTGGAAAGGCTTGAGCCTTACATCAAAGATGGAGATGAACGCAAACTCCCATTTAAAATGGATTTCATAGGCATTCAGAATTATACCCGGGAATTGGTTTCATATTCTGCTATAACACCGTTGATATATGCCAAACTAATTGCCGCAGAAAAGCGAACTACTGAAACTACTGTTATGAATTGGGAAATCTATCCTGAAGCTTTGTATAAAATGATTGTCCAATTTAGCACTTACGATTTTCCATCCATTATTGTAACAGAAAACGGTGCAGCATTTGATGATCGGGTAGAGGATGGACAAATACATGATACAAGGAGGACTGAATACTTACAGGAACACATTGCTCAAGTGTATAGAGCAGTAAAACAAGGGATAAAAGTAGATGGTTACTTCGTATGGACACTAACCGACAATTTTGAATGGGCTGAAGGTTATAAGCCCAGATTTGGGTTGGTTCATACAGACATCAATTCTCAGAAAAGAATCGTGAAAGATTCGGGAATATGGTATAGGAATTTTTTAAAAAGCCACCAATTTTCTTTGTCCAATGAAGCTATAAATTTTAAAGAAAAGCAAGCACTTTAATCACGGTCCTCTTCTATACCATGAATGATTTCATCTACAAACTTATCAACCTGCACTTTCACTTGGTAATTATCCTCAGCATCGACACCTACTTTTAAGTTCCATATCTCCTCTTCAGTTACCACATGATTCCTGTCCATTATATGCTTCCTTACAAGATCTCCAGGAGTCATCCTGTTAACGTTGTTTCCTGCATGATAAACTTGCATGTTCTTTATTTTGGTTGTTTGTTATAATTTTTTCGATTGCAGTTGCCCATCTTGAATCCAAAACAAGATTGTAACTTTTGATTTGTTGTCTTCTTTCTTTTCAAATGACAATTGTTTACCTGAAAAAGTAAATAAAAACTCTTTAAGATAGCCTTCCATTTCAACTAACTCTGATTGTAACTCCTGGTACCTGTCTTTGTTTTTCCTTATTTGTCCAAAAATTTTAAAACCTTCTTGTGCATCATTTGTTTTGATAATTTCCTGAGCATTGTCTTGTAAAAAAGCATTGTACTTTTCCTCACATTTGGCCAACAAGACAGGCAGTTCAATCTGCTCTTCTAGTAATTGTAAGTAATCTTCTATCAGGTCTTCTATGTTTTTGTATCGCCTATCTTTCATAAAGTAAAATAATTTTTAGCAAATCTGAGCTTAAAAAATAAATTTCAATGTTATCATTTGAAATCGTTTAACAAATAAGGGGATAATTAAAAAAATAGCAAAACAATCATGCCATGCACTTTAATAAAAGGAATGATAATGAAAAATAAATGGAGGCTCGTTTTCAGAAATTCGTCTTAAATACACTTTCAATTTTTGCGCGCCATTCAAATAAACCAGAGACGCTTTATTAGCAACAGAATTCACTTAAACTTTCAATAATGTCCCTGAACAGGTCAAATTAAAAATTAAAAATCTTCAGCATACAATATAGGAAGGTTAACCATGGTATAAATGGTCATATTACTTTTGTACCTATTTAATAAGGAATTTTTTATTTCTATGAAAAAATTCTCAAGTTTGAAAAGCCTGTGAAGGGTAAAGCCATCAAGTTTTTCTGTCACTTTTGGAGCTTCTTTAATAAAAGCCATTTTTTCTTCTTCGTTAAGATTTTTGAATTGTTCAATGGTCATAAGAGCTAGTTTTTTATAATAAATAGCAACAAAACATAAGAAAAAGAAATGAGAAGAACGATAACACTTAAAGTATTTTGAACCAGTTTCAACTTTCTTCTTCTGTTGCTGTCAGTCAGGTAAACATTCATTTGTGGAAAATAAAAAAAGTAAAAAATGGCAGTATCTCTGCTCTTGATTTTTACAAATAGACCAAGTTTAACTAAAAACAATGTCCCAAGTAATATGGGAAGAATTGCAATTAAAAAAAGCACTATTGCGTCTATCATTGTTATTTACTTTATTGGTCAAAAATAAGTGTGTTAGTATTAAATCCATCAATCTCAACATTTTCTTACCGTTAAGTTTAAAATGCTAAAATGCTATACAAATATTTGCTTTCAAAGTCAAACCTTCAAGTGGTAACAATAAAATAATTTAAAGATAACAATGCCGTAATATCCTTGTTGAAAGTAAGGTACACATTTGCATCCAAAATGTTTCAGCAAATGAGGATTTTTATTCAATTTATTATCATTTTTCTATTTTCGGCAAATATTGGATTCGCCCAAACAGGAAAAATTGCCGGAAAAGTTTATGATGGTCAAACAGGAAATTCACTACCGGCTGCTTCGGTTCAATTGGTACAAACCGGCCAACAAAGCACTACAGATGTAAATGGCAGTTTTAGCTTCGGCAAACTAAAAGCTGGGGTTTATACGTTACGTGTCAATTTTATTTCTTATAAACCAAAAACCACTGAAGAAATAACAGTAAATGCTGGTTCTGTTATTAATATAGATATTACGTTAGAAAAGACCTCAGCTAAACTTGGTGATGTAACCGTAAAAGCGAGAAAAGCAAGCAAGGAAACGGCTAGTGCGCTATTGGTACTTCAAAAAAATCGTAGCAGCATAAGCGATGGTATTTCTGCAGAAGTAATAAGAAGAACACCAGATAGAAGTGCAAGTGATGTACTAAAACGCATACCTGGTGCCAGCATACAAGATGATAAATTCGCCATTATTCGAGGTCTTAACGATCGATACAACAGTGCCTTTATAAATGGATCGCCTGCGCCAAGCAGCGAAAGCGATAGGAAGGCTTTTGCATTTGATGTTTTCTCAGCCAATTTGTTGGATAACATTGTCATTGCAAAAACAGCAACACCTGATGTAACCGGCGATTTTGCAGGAGGTATTGTATCTATAAACACAAAGAGCTTACCTGACCAAAGTTTTCAAAGCATTAGCGTTGGAGGAGGTTACAACACTATAACCTCCTTTAAGGACAGGGTAACATACACAGGAGGTGGCTGGGATATGTTTAATAAACAATTTACAAGTGCGCTTCCTGAAAAAGAAAATTTTCCTTTAAATTTTAAAAGTCAAGAAACCCTCGCTAAAACGGCAAATAATAATTGGAGGCTGTCACAAAATCTGTTTAGCCCAAATGCCAATTTTCAATACACCATGGGTCAAAATTTTCAAAGAAACAACAAGGATTTTGCAGGCTTTTTGTTATCAGGAACTTACTCAGTTACCAATTCCTTTTTTGAAATAAACAGAAAATTATATGATTATGGAACTGATCCTAACGATCCGGCTATTCTTAATTCTAATTTTAATAGTAAAATATACTCATCGCGGGTACTTGCAGGCATATTGGCTAATTTTTCTATAAAAATTGACCAGAATAATATCATCAATTTCAAAAACATGTACAACCTGAATACAGATGACCGCCTCATTAATAGAACTGGAGAAAAAGACATTAATCCATTGGCCAATAGCTCCGTAAAAATAGATCAAAACGCTCGGGTATTTTTCGGAAGTAAATTTTATTCATCACAATTAGAAGGACAACATTATTTTCCGGAGGATAAAATAAAATTAAATTGGCTTTTGTACAATAGCGAAATAAACAGAACGAACCCATCGACAAATGACACCTATGTTTTCTCAGAAAATACCAATTCATTTATTCCCCAAATAGGCGATGGTGCAAATGACAACGATGCCGGAACAATCAAATCAATTCTTACAAATGAGAATATAAAAGGATTTCAGTTTGATGTTTCTACGCCAATTGACATTTCCGAAAATTTTACAAACATCCTAAAAATTGGGGCTACTTATATGCGTAGATCTCGTGATTTTAAATCCAGAAGAATTGGCTTTGCCCCGAGCAATAATTTTAATTATGACATCTACAATGAACCATTAGAAACATTGTTTGACACAAAAAATCTTGGTGAAAATGGTTTTAGGTTGGTAGATAGGACTGCACCTTTTGATAAATATGACGGTAATGTGCAAAATCTTGCAACCTACCTCATGACGGATACAAGAATATTAAAAAATATAAGGTTAATCGGAGGCATTAGAGCAGAGTCTTTTAATATGGCTGTAAACTCAGTAAAACTAGATTATGTTACGCCGCTGGCCTACAGAACCTATGTAAGCAATTTATTGCCATCTGTAAATTTTGTTTACTCAGTAAATGACAAACAAAATATTAGGGTATCATATTCCAAAACAGTGAACCGACCAGAATTCAGAGAGGTTGCTCCGTTTTTATTTTATGACTATTCTACCGGCTTTACCGTATCAGGAAATGACACATTGAAAACAGCGCAAATCACTAATTATGATTTTAGATACGAAATATATCCGGGGCGTGGTCAGGTAATCTCCATTTCAGCCTTTCATAAAAAGTTTATCAATCCGATTGAACAAGTTTATCAGTTGAATGCGGTAAACCCAAATATTACTTATGAAAATAGTCCTGAAGCTACGGTAACAGGTTTAGAAACTGAAGTAAGATTAGTGCTTGGATCATTGATAAATAAAAAGAACACCCTATTAAATAATTTGACATTTCTTGCCAACTATTCATGGCTGAAATCTAAAACTATTATTCCTTTTTCAGCTGATATCAATATTGAAAGAACCATGCAAGGTCAGTCACCTTTTCTGATTAATACTGGTTTCATTTACAATGATGAAAGAAATGGATGGGGTGGTTCAGTATTTCTTAACAACTCCGGACCCCGCGTATATATTGGAGGAAACAATTTCTATTTGGATGTATGGGAAAGTGGAAGAAATGTAGTTGACTTTCAGGTTTCAAAAACACTCCTAAAAAAGAAGATGGATATTAGATTAAATGTGAGAGATTTACTGGCACAGAAG
>JANPHE010000009.1:0-3752 GCA_031424295.1 Segetibacter sp.
TCAACAACAATTTCTTCAATAATTGTAGCTGGTATCGGAGTTGGGGGTGCAATTTCTACTACTACCGGAGGTTCTACAACTACAGGAACCTCTTCTTTTGGCTGCGCTACCACCAATGCCACTGGCTGAGGTTCTGGCACTTTCTCTTCTACTACTGGTGCAGGTGGAGCTTCTACTTTATTTTCCCTTTTTATAAAGGATATTTCCTGCTCATCTCTCTTCTTCCTATTCTCCTGTACACCTTTTGGGATTTCAACAAGGTCTGCTTTATTCTTAGCCACCTTATCCCCTTGAAATTGCAACTGCAGGGAACGATACATATCATCGTTCAATTTTGCAGTTGGCTTCAGTTCTTCCTTATTAAAACCTTTACCTACCAAAAAATCAATGAGGGTATCCTGCCCTATATTGAACTCTTTGGCGGCGGCTAATAATCTAGGTAATTTAGTTTCTGTCATTCAGTATTTTTATACGAGGCTTCTACAGCCCAAAAGTAATCCTAAGTTCTATCTTGTATGCGGTTTATATCATCAATACAAGATTAAATTATTAAAATGAATTTGCCGGGTAAAAATTACTCGGCAAATTCATCGTCAACTATCCTTGATCAAATTCTGCTTTCAATACATCCATCACTTCTTTGATGGTTTCTTTTTCCAAGTCCGTTCTACGCTCTAGCTCTTCGGCCGTCAAAAGCAATACGCTGCGGGCTGTATCACAACCAATTCGCTTCAATTCATCTATTACCCATGATTCAATCTCATCGCTAAATTCTTCCAGATCTATGTCAAATTCTTCTACTTCTCCTTCATTATCGCGATAAACATCTATTTCGAAACCAGTTAGTTCGCAAGCTAGTTTAATGTTTACGCCCCTACGACCAATGGCAAGAGATACTTGATCTGGCTTTAGATAAACACTTGCATGCTTCGTTTCCTGATTAATATCCATACTGGTTATTTTAGCAGGAGTTAGAGAACGCTGTATTAAAAGATTAATATTATTTGTCCAGTTTATCACGTCAATGTTCTCATTTTTTAGTTCACGTACTATACCATGAATACGGCTTCCTTTCATACCAACGCAAGCCCCAACTGGATCAATACGATCATCAAAACTTTCAACAGCCACCTTGGCTCTTTCTCCCGGATCGCGAACAATTTTCCGAACCACAATTAAACCATCAAAAATTTCTGGCACTTCTATTTCAAGCAACTTAGATAAAAATTTGATGCTAGTCCGGCTGACAATAATGACAGGGCTATTATTTTTAAGATCCACTCTTTCTACAACTGCTCGAATTGTCTCCCCTTTTTTGAAAAAGTCGCTAGGTATTTGTTCAGACTTAGGGAGAATCAATTCGCTGCCATCTTCATCTAAAAGCAGTACTTCCTTTTTCCATACCTGGTAAACTTCTGCACTTATTATTTCTCCAATGCGATCGCTGTATTTTTTAACGAGTACATTCTTTTTAAGATCGCTGATACGGCTGGCCAAAGTTTGCTTTGCTGCAAGAATAGCGCGACGTCCGAAATCATAGATGTTCATTTCTTCATACAACTCTTCATCTACCTCAAAATCCGGCTCTATCTTTATTGCATCGCTGTAAGCAATTTCTGCCAGAGGGTCCATCACTTCGCCATCAGGAACAATCATTCGGCGACGAATAATTTCAAGATCACCCTTTTCGGCATTTACAATCACATCAAAGTTTTCGTCGGTTGTAAACTTTTTGCGGAGCAATGTTTTAAAAACGTCTTCTACCACTTTCATAAGCGTTGGACGATCAATGTTTTCTGCATCCTTAAACTCCTGGAATGCATCACTTAAGTTAATACTTGCCATAGTTGTTGTACTTAGTGTTAAGTATTTGGTTAGAACTGTACCTGTACAGTTGTTGTTTTTATATTTTCAAATGGAATCAAAAATTGATTTATTTCAGCCTTTTTGCCTTTACCCGATATGCTTTCTATCATTATGTCCAAGTCTGTAACAGCTAACAATTTCCCTTCTTTCTGTGTTGCGTCTAAAAAAGTAACCAACACACTTCTACCAATATTCTTTTTGTATTGGCGAAGCAATTTCAAAGGTTCATCTACACCCGGAGAAGACACCTCTAAAGAAAAGTCTCCATCAGGATACATCTCTTTTTCCTCCATTTTATGATACAACTTGCGATTGTACCTTATACACTTTTCAATAGACATACCTTCGTCGCAATCTATAAAGATCTTGAAATTATTGGTCGGCTTAATTCGAATGGACACTAAAAAGTCTCCCGGTTCAGCTTCTAGAAGCTCATTCAACATCGCTTCTACTTCCTGTATTATGGTTTCGTTGGCCATAGTATAAAAGAGAAGGGAACGTTACCGTTCCCTTCTGTTGTTTCATTTTTCCGATGCAAATTTATAGAAAAGCACCTATACATTCCAAATTAGTTTCAAAATAGAGTAGGTATATGCAATAATTTTGCGTTAAGTTTTTGCAAAAACAGACCTAAGCTCAGGATTTTTTACTTCTGATTTCTTGTTGATAGTACCTTCGCCCTATTATGATGCCACGCCTTATTTTTTGGGCTATTGTTGCTTTTATCCTTTACAGATTTGTATTTAATTTTTTAATTCCTATTTTGATTGCCGGAAGCAAGATTAGAGCACAAATGAAAAATATGAGAGAACAGGTCAATGGTTTTAATAATCCTGCTCCAAAGGAAAATAATCCAGCAACTAAAAAAGAAGAAAATGTTGAAAAAAAAGGGGAATACATTGATTTTGAAGAAATAAAATAGCTGGATTCTCTTATTCGTTAGCACTTATCTTCCTTCCCACTGATTTCTAGAAAACAATAAACTGCTTTGCCTAAATGACAACAAATCATTGTATTCACTTCCTTTTCGGCATATTGCAGTCTTTATTTTCAAAGATCAAGATCCAATACCGTTCTTGGATATTGAAGAAGTATGGTGTTCAACCCAATCTTTTGTGCACCTTCTATGTTTGAAGGCGTATCGTCAATAAATAAAGTATCTGATGCGCCTAAATTTTCGAGGGCTAATAATTTAGAAAATGCTTCAGGATTTGGTTTTCTAGCTCCAAGTTCATGAGAATAATAAGCTTTTATAAAAAAATCGTCGAATTGTTGGTTGCCGCTTGTTTGTTTATATATCTGTTGAAATGCATCATAATGAATGATATTGGTATTGGAGAACAAGAATATTCGGTAGTGCTTTTTAATTTCGCTAAGCCATTGAATTCTTTCTATTGGAAAATGGCCAAGCATTGCATTCCAGGCATTGCGGATCTGTTGATCTGTTATTTGCGTTCCTGTTTCCTTTCTAAATGCCTCGTAAAATTGCGCTGGAGTGTAATCCCCGGTTTCAAGTTTTTTAAATAAGTCAGAGGCAGAATGTTGAGTAAAGAAGTAATCAAAGTTTGAAATGCCCAATTCACCAAAAGCTACTTTGGTTTTCTCAAAGTCAATTTCGATGAAAATACCACCAAGGTCAAAGATGATGTTTTTTATTTTTTGCATAGAAGCAAAAATAGTGAAGCAGGAAATGCGAAAGTTTCTATATTTGCAGCCGCTTCTTAAAAATCTGCGAAGGTTTTTTCAAAGCAGGGCCTATAGCTCAGTTGGTTAGAGCACCTGACTCATAATCAGGTGGTCCACAGTTCAAATCTGTGTGGGCCCACTGAAATGAAGGAGTTACAGAAATTGTAGCTCCTTTTTATTTTAATACATACCCAATCATT
>JANPHE010000010.1:0-5487 GCA_031424295.1 Segetibacter sp.
TATAGAAAAAAATAACAATAAAAAAAATTAAGGCACAAATATGGAGGAATTTCAAGGTTCTCAGAGTAGCAAAATGCAATGGTTAATCATGGTTTTATAATATCAGCAATGGCCTATTTCATTACTTATATGAAAAAAGAAAGGTTTTTTTGCATTAACAGTTTTATTGATTTAGGAAATTTTTTTCGTTTTGAAACTTTTGAATTATCATAGTAAAAATGGTTTTTATATATAATGACAATATTAGCTTTATACTTATCGAATTGCAACTATTTTCCACACTAAATACACAATTGTTCAAAACTAAAATTGTTAGCGAAATTGCAGCGTATATATTTGCCAATAGCATTTTCTTAGGTATTTTAGGTTTATTGTGTTGTTTATGATCGTTAAGAAGGTAAATATCATTCAATGTAAAGCTAGGATCAGGGCGTAAAGTTGCTGTTAATATTACATTTTTCAAAAATACAAATGGCAGAAAAAATATTCAATAATAATTACGACGAAGACAGTATTAAAAGCTTAGATTGGCGTGAACACATCAGGCTTCGTCCGGGTATGTACATCGGTAAGTTAGGAGATGGAAGCAGCCCTGATGATGGCATCTATGTATTGATTAAGGAAGTGATGGATAACTGCATAGATGAGCATACAATGGGCTATGGCAAAAATGTTGAGTTGACAGTAAATGAAAAAGAAAAAACGGTAACGGTTCGAGATTTTGGCCGAGGCATTCCATTAGGTAAGGTGGTAGATGTAGTAAGTAAGATTAATACAGGCGCTAAGTATGATAGCAAAGCATTCCAAAAAAGTGTGGGGTTAAATGGAGTAGGTACAAAAGCCGTGAACGCTTTAAGCAACTATTTTAAAGTTACTTCTTACCGAGAAGGAAGACAGAAAGTCGCTGAGTTTCAACAAGGAGTATTAATTAAAGAACATAAAGAAAAAGAAACAACAGAACCAAACGGCACTTTGGTAAATTTTACTCCGGACGATACCATATTTAAGAACTATCATTACATCAATGATTATTTAGAAAATCAGATTTGGAATTATTGCTACCTGAATGCAGGGCTTGTTATTAATTTCAATAACAAACGGTATGTAAGCAAAAATGGATTGTTAGACCTTTTGCAAAGGAGGTCAAATGCAGACGAAATTCGATATCCCATTATTCACTTAAAGGGCGAGGACATTGAAATTGCGTTGACGCATAACAATGATTATGGAGAAGACTTGTATTCATTTGTAAACGGACAATATACTACACAGGGAGGTACGCACCAGCAAGCATTTAGAGAAGCTTTTATAAAGGTGATCAGAGATTTTTATAAAAAGGATTATGAAGCTGCAGATATACGTGGCAGCATATGTGCAGCTATTTCTGTACGTGTTCAAGAGCCTGTTTTTGAAAGCCAAACCAAAACAAAGCTAGGTTCGTTTATCGTCTATGAGAATGGACCTACGATGAAGAATTTTATGCAGGATTTTTTAAGCAGAGAACTTGATAACTACCTTCATAAAAATCCTCAAACAGCAGATGCCCTTCGTAAGCGAATTGAGCAAAACGAAAGGGAACGTAAAGAATTAGCAGGCATAAAAAAACTGGCAAATGAAAGGGCTAAAAAGGCCAACCTTCATAACAAGAAATTAAGAGATTGCAAGTTTCACTATAATGATGAAGCCGAAGGAAAAAATAAAGATGAGATTCTTGAAAAGAAAGCACAAACAACAGTTTTTATCACGGAAGGAGATAGCGCAAGTGGTTCCATTACAAAAAGTAGGAGAGTAGATACGCAGGCAGTTTTTAGTCTTCGTGGAAAGCCTTTAAACTGCTACGGGCTAACAAAGAAAGTAGTGTATGAGAATGAAGAATTTAATTTGCTTCAACATGCGCTCAATATAGAAGATGGAATAGAAGGTCTGCGATATAATAACATTGTTTTGGCTACTGATGCCGATGTAGATGGCTTGCATATCAGGTTATTGATGCTTACCTTTTTTCTTCAGTTTTTTCCTGATTTAGTTAAGAATGGGCATCTGCACATATTAGAAACGCCTTTGTTTAGGGTAAGAGACAAAAAGGAAACAATTTATTGCTATGATTTAACAGAAAAGCAGCAGGCTATTAGGAAGTTGGGGGGCAAACCCGAAATAACCCGTTTCAAAGGGTTGGGTGAGATCAGCCCTGGTGAGTTTGCCCGATTTATCGGAGATGATATAAAACTTCAACCTATTTTATTACAACCGGATACGCATATTCAGCAGTTGCTGGAATACTATATGGGAAAAAATACCATGCAAAGGCAAGAATTTATTATTGGTAACTTGAAATTGGAAGTTGACCTTGCTGATGAGACGGACGATGAAATAGAAGCAAGGATAGAGCATGCAAAAGAATTGATTGCGTAAATAACGTAAATAATATTATTTAGACATGATACACATTGTTTTTGAGGAGGCAAATATTGAAGTATTGAAGAAGAGTTTTGAAATGGATCCTACCATGAGAGGAGACGTTGTCTCTGTAAATGATGATTATGCTGTAGGGCCAATAGAAAACTTGTTTTCTGAAGAAGGAATTGCCAATCGGCTTCAGTGGTGGAAAGACATTCTTAAAGATGGCCACTACGATGGTTCCGCAGACGATGGACACGTAGATGATCAAAAAGTAGTAGCTGAACTGAAAGAAAAATTATTGGCAGATCCGGAAGAGGTATTATGGATTTGGGCAGCACAAAATAAACATGATGTTTGTGGTTATTATTGGCTCATGAGTCAATTAAAGGATTACCAGGGAAGGGTATTTATTCTTTACCTAAATAACCTCCCTTTCATAAATGAAAAAGGAAATATTTTTTACCCTACCAGCTTGTTCCAAATTCAACCAAAAGAATTTGTTAAGGCAAAGAAACTTGCCAGGCCTATTACCCTTAGTGAATTTGAAATAGATCCCGACGAATGGGCAAAACTGATGAGTGAAGGCAAAGGTGTTAGATTATTAGAAGGAGGAAAGAAACTCATTCAGAAAGACTACGATTATTACGACAAAGACTTTATGGCATTTATAAGTAAAGACTTTATGAAAGTAAGTAAACTCTTTACTCAATATTATGGGAAATCAAAAGAAACTACAGGAGATGCTTTTTTATTGTGGCGATTAAAAACAATGGTAGAACAAGGCAATGTAGAAATGCAGGGAAGTATGAAAAGCTTGAAAGATTTTGAAGTTAAACAAGCAGGTATTTCTAACGCTGAATTAGTAACAGAAGAAAAACAAATGGCCTGATTATGAAAATAAATGGAATTCACCATGTAGCTATGTTGACTGACAGGTATGAAGAAAGTAAAAAGTTCTATACCGAAGTGTTGGGGTTTTCAATTATTAGTGAAGTTTACAGAAAAGAAAGAGACAGTTTTAAACTAGACCTTGCAATCAACGGGGTTTATACTATTGAAATGTTTACATTTCCTGAATACAGAGAAAGGGCATCTTATCCTGAAGCTAAAGGTCTGAGACATTTGGCATTTGTGGTGGATAATGTTGCAGAGTGGATTGTTTTTTTGAGGAGTAAAAATATTCAAGTAGAAGATGTAAGAATAGATGAAACAACACAAAGAAAATTTACCTTTTTTTACGATCCCAATGGACAGCCTTTGGAATTGTTTGAAGGTTAAGAGGAACAAGATATGGCAAGTACAAATGAATTGACCAATACGGAAACAGGCGTTTCAGGACAGTATAAAAACTGGTTTCTTGATTACGCTTCATATGTAATATTAGAACGTGCTGTACCTGCCATTGAAGATGGTATGAAGCCTGTGCAGCGACGAATTCTTCACTCCATGAAAGAAATGGATGATGGACGCTTTAACAAGGTTGCCAACATCATTGGGCAGAGTATGCAGTACCATCCACATGGCGATGCTTCTATTGGTGATGCATTGGTAAACATGGGGCAGAAGGATCTATTGATAGAAACACAAGGAAACTGGGGCGATGTAAGAACAGGCGACTCTGCTGCTGCTCCCAGATATATCGAGGCACGTCTAAGCAAGTTTGCTTTGGATGTAGCTTTCAATAACAAAACAACTGAATGGCAGCTAAGTTACGATGGTCGAAAAAATGAACCTGTTACGTTGCCAATGAAGTTTCCAATGCTGCTGGCCCAGGGGGCAGATGGAATAGCTGTTGGACTTTCTACCAAAATTCTACCTCATAACTTTTGTGAACTAATAGATGCCTCCATTAAATGTTTGAAGAACAAACCATTTGTCATTTACCCCGATTTTCAAACAGGAGGGATGATAGATGTATCCAATTACAATGAAGGAAAGCGTGGTGGTAAAGTAAGGGTTCGGGCAAAGATTGAAGAGTTGGACAAGAAAACGCTCATTATCAAGGATGTGCCTTATGGAGTAACTGTTTCTTCGCTGTGCGATAGCATAGTGAAAGCCAATGACCAAGGAAAGATAAAAGTAAAGAAAGTAACGGACGCTACGGCAGCAAATGTTGAAATCATTATTGAACTTGCTACTGGTATTTCTCCTGACATTACCATCGATGCCTTGTACGCTTTTACAGATTGCGAAGTAAGTATTTCTCCCAATGCATGTGTTATTATTGCTCAGAAACCACATTTTGTTACGGTCAATGAATTGTTACAAGTTTCCGCAGAAAATACTAAGCAGCTTCTGAAGCGTGAGTTGGAAATAAAGTTGGGCGAATTGCAAGAGAAATGGCATTATACCTCTCTTGAAAAAATATTTTTTGAAGAGAAAATATACAAGGAATTAGAGAAAAAGCATGAAACCTGGGAGAAGGTTTTAGTAGGTATTGAAAAGGCTTTTGTTCCTTTTGCCAAAAAACTTCGTCGCGAAGTGACCCGGGAAGATGTATTGAAACTGACAGAGAAACCGGTTAGAAGAATTTATCGGTTAGATATTGATCAGCTCAATGAGCAGATCAAAGGTTTGGAAGCAGAAATAGAAGAAGTAAAACATCACCTGGACAATCTTACTGCTTTTGCTGTAGCCTATTATGATGGTTTGCTAAAAAAATATGGCAAAGGCAGAGAACGCAAGACAGAAATTAAACAGTTTGATATTATTACTGCTCGAACTGTTGCTGTTGCCAATACCAAAGTTTATATGAATGTTCAGGAGGGCTTTATAGGTTTAAGCCTGAAAAAAGATGAGCTCATTGCTGAATGTAGCAATCTGGATGATATTATTGTATTTACCAAAGCAGGCAAGATGAAGGTGGTAAGGGTTGCTGATAAAGTATTTATTGGCAAAGACATAATCCATGCAGCTGTTTTCCAAAAAAATGATGAACGAACTACATACAACATCATTTATGTAGATGGTGCAACCGGGGTTAGTTATGCTAAGCGATTCAATGTGACAGCAGTTACCCGAGACAAAGAGTATGATCTCACAAAAGGCAGCGATAAAAGTCGTATTCATTATTTCTCAGCCAATCAC
>JANPHE010000011.1:0-7105 GCA_031424295.1 Segetibacter sp.
CCAATATTATTGCTAACGAAAAAAAGAAGGGCACAAGATGATGCAGCCTCATGCTTCTTGCATTTTTGTAAATGCTAATGGCATTCCAAAAACCATTTCGGTAAGCATATTTCATCAATCCGTTTACAGTTGCTGGTGGACGGTAATAGGCAATAGTTTGCCAAGTGCAATAAAGTTGATGCCCTGCATCCAACAAACGTTGGTTCATATCATTGTCCTGATTCCTTTCCAGTTTTGTATCATACCCGCCCAAGTCCAGCAAAGGTTGTTTTAAAAATACCGGAAAGTTGACTGAATAAACGTAACCTTCTTTCATAGCCCTAAATGATGCAGTTGAAACACCAAAGCTGCTAAGCATAACCCATTCGCTTAACTTAGAGTCAAAAGAATCAGACGCAGCCTTGGTGATAACCCTTCCTGTACAACCTACAGAACCTGAAGCTATCAATTCTTCGTAACATGCCTGTAAGTAATTATCAGCATATTTTGTATGGGCACCAAGGATTGCTACATACTCGCCTTTTGCAGCTTTTAACCCTGCATTGAAAGCAAAAGGTGTTTTTCTATCAGGATTGTCAACAAGTTTTATATTGGGAAAGTCGTATGCATAACGTTGTACAATATTTCTGGTATTATCAGTTGACCTTCCATCGCAAATGAGTATTTCAATCTCAAAAGAATGAAACTTTTGTTTGATAAAACTTTCCAATGTTTGCGCTATATAGCGTTCCTCATTGTAAGTAGGGCAAATGATTGAAAGAATCATTTATTGTAGAAAGATTTAATTGTATTGCTCACATAGTCCATCATTTCCATTGTTAATTCTGGATAAAGCGGTAAAGATAGTATCTGGTGCTGATATTGATTCGATATAGGAAATTGATCCTCCGTAAGATGGAGGTATTTATATGCTTCCAAAAAGGGAAGTGGTGTTGGGTAGTGAATGGCTGTTTCAACACCTTTTGACGACAAATATTTTGCTACCTCATCTCTTTGCTGCACCCTTACTACGTACAAATGAAAAGTATGCTCCGATTCTGGCCTGATAGAAGGTGTCACCAATTGATCAATCCCACTCAAAATTGTATTATAATATCTTGCATTTGCCTGACGCTTTGCTGTCCAATCCAGAATATAAGGAAGCTTTGCTGAAAGAATAGCTGCTTGCATTCCGTCCAACCGGCTATTGATGCCTTCAGTAGTATGCTGATGCTTTACCAATGCACCATGACGTGCATATCGCTTGCAATCTTCTGCAAGTTTATCATCGTTTGTAATGATACAGCCGGCATCGCCATATGCACCCAAATTTTTACCAGGATAAAAACTAAAAGATCCTGCTATTCCAATTGTACCTGCTCTCCTTCCCTTAAATGTAGAAAAGTGAGATTGTGCACAGTCTTCAATAACGGGCAAGTTGTATTTATTTGCAATCTCCATTAAGCGATCCATATTGCACATTTGTCCTTGTAAATGAACTGGTAAAATGGCTTTTGTTCTGGATGTTATTTTTTGTTCAATCAAATTTTCATCTATTGTTAGATACAATGGATCAATATCAATAAAGACCGGCGTTGCTCCAGTTTGACTAATGGTTTCAGAACTAGAAATCCAACTGTTGGCAACAGTTATTACTTCATCTCCTGCACCAATTCCTAACATTTTCATAAGGATGTAAAGGCTGTCTGTACCATTTGCACAACTGATACAATGCTTAACTCCATACAATTGAGCAAACTGTTTTTCGAATTGGTTTACATATTTGCCTCCAATGAAAGCAGTTTCTGAAATCACATTTTCTATTGCATTGTCAATATCTTCCTTTATGGATTGATATTGTGCTTTCAGGTCAACAAATGGCACATTCATGGATATAGTTTTATCAGATGGTCCGTACGAAACGGGCTGGGTTGCCTGCATAAATTCCAGATTTAGTTATATTTTTTGTTACTACTGATCCTGCACCAATTACTACATTGTCGCAAATTTCAACAGGTAAAATAGTGGCATTACTACCAATAGATACATTTTTCCCGATCATGGTTTTTTTCCAAAGTTCTTTTTTGCCATTGGCCGGTCCACCAACTGCAAAGAGGTCATTAATAAACATTACACCATGACCAATAAAACAATTGTTACCAATGGATACCAATTCGCAAATAAAAGTATGGCTCTGAATTTTGCATTGCTCACCAATTTCAACATCTTTTTGAATCTCAACAAATGGACCAATGAAACAATTGCTGCCTATATTACAGCCATATAGGTTTACAGGCTCAACTACCTTCACATTTTCACCAAATGAAACATCCTTAATACCAGCTTTTAATAAAATAGGTTGTAAACTCATTTATTAAGGCTTAGTTGTTTGGCTGATTGGTATATTTTATCAATGATCTCAACCGTTTTTAATCCTTCAAAAGAATTGGTAGCAATAGCACCACCGTTAAGCAATACATCTACAAGGTTTTCGTAAACCTTATCATGATTAGACATAGAACCTACATAATTGCCATAATTATTCGCCTTATTTCCCTCTGGAATATCTTTGAATTCGAAGTTTTTTATGGATTGATACTCCAGTTCATTTAAGTACTGACCCCCAATTTTTACCGTTCCATTTTCTGCAAATATGGTCAGCGAACCTTCCATATTTTTATCATAACTATTAACTGTATAGTTAACTGTTCCGATTGCACCATTGTAAAATTCCAAAGCTACTACACCTGTGTCTTCAAAATCAATAATGCCTTGGTGTGCAAAATTACCCATTAAAGCATATGCCCTTTTTACATCTCCAATCATCCAATATAAAAGGTCTATAAAATGACTGAACTGTGTGTACAATGTACCGCCATCCAGATCGCTTGTTCCTTTCCAGCTATTTTCATAATAATCTGCATTCCGATTCCAGAAACAAGTAAGTTGAATGCTATATATTTTTCCAAATATGCCTCTATCAATTGCATCTTTTACAGCTGCAACTGGCGGGTTAAATCGATTTTGTTTGATAGCAAACAAACGTTTATTCGCTTTTTCAGCCTCTTTTATCATTTCCCCACAATCATGTACATTGATAGCCATTGGTTTTTCGCATAGTACATGAAACCCGCTTCGCAAGGCCTTTATACAATGCGTTGCATGTAGTCCATTGGGTGTGCAGATAGAAACTACATCTACTGATTTTTCATTTTTCAGCAATTCATTAATATCATTGTAAACCTTGGCATTATATTTCGCACCGATAGTTTCGGCTTTATCTATTGCAACGTCACAAACAGCAACTAGTTCGCCAACTTTGGCAATGTGTTCTGCATGCCTTTGGGCTATCCTACCGCAGCCAATAAGAGCAAATTTTATTTTACGCATATACTGTTTGATTCTTGAAATGTTCTGCATACTCATCCCACCAAATGGATGAGAAAAATAACTGACGCATTAACATTTGGCTCGACAAATCGCCTTTTTCAACATTATTTCTCAACTGACCAAAATTGATCCCACTAAATATCTTGTATTGAAGCAAGTCAG
Source organism: Segetibacter sp. (assembly GCA_031424295.1). Lineage (GTDB taxonomy): Bacteria > Bacteroidota > Bacteroidia > Chitinophagales > Chitinophagaceae > Segetibacter. Next base: position 3,532 of record JANPHE010000011.1, read on the forward strand.
ATTTCTCAATAGTATTCCAATAATTTTCAAATCTTTCACTCTTATGAATGAAGTTGATCCATGGAACAGAAAATCCTACTTTCCTGAAATTTGTAATGTAATCAGGCAATGATTTTTCAAAGGCCTTCATTAGCAAATATTTGCTTTTCTTGCCTTTAAACAACCATTTATCTTCTAAGGTACCCAATCCTTCCATCAATCGGGGATCCAGAAATGGAACACGGCATTCTATAGAGCCTGCCATTGTTGCCCTGTCGTTTCTATGATTGAGTGAAGATAAATAAGTATGCTGATCATAGTACAAAGCTTGTCTTCTAATATTGCCAGGATAAACTTCTTTGGCTTCTTTTAATACCTGATTTCTATAGTCGTTCTTGATTTCATTTAATCTAAAACCAACATCAAGCAAGTCGTCGGGGAAATTATTGGAAGCATTCAGCATAATCATTGCATCTGTTGATGGCAAAGAGAAATACCGTTGAAGTTTTTGGAGCCGATTGTTTTTATATTTACCAGGAATGAGTTTAAGCATGGCCCTAATAGCGCTTGCATGATTTGCATATTGTAAAGGCTTGTACCTTACATAACCTCCCAGAAATTCATCCGCACCTTCTCCCGATAACAATACAGTCACAAACTTTTTTGCATATCTTGAAATAGCCACAATTTGAGGGTCATTCTGATGAATAAGAGGTTCGTCATGAATATAATTGGCCATCCGAACATTTTCTTCCAGGTCCTCATCTTCTACATAAATGCTGTGGCTGGGATAATCATAATGCTTTGAAAGCCTTGCTGCCAATGAAGATTCATCATCTTCAAAGTTTCTAAAGCCTACATTGAATGTTTGAATTGATTTATAGCCTTGCTCATGCATAGAGGCACAAACAGAGCTGGAATCCAATCCTCCACTTAGCAATACACCTACTGGTACATCGCTAATCATATGCTGCTTTACACTGCTATTAAATGTTGACCTAAACCATTCAACCGGATCCTGAATTTTTGGATGATTGGCTATTTTATCTGCAAGATTCCACCATCTTTTTATTGCTACATTGTTTCCCCTGATTGTAATGCAATGACCGGGTAGTAATTTTTTTACGTTTTTGAAAATAGTATCCTCGCCTGCTACAAAACGATAAAGAAATAACTCGCTGAAGGTGCTTTCGTCCAACTCCAATGGATATCCTGCGGCAAACAATGACTTTGCCTCAGAGGCAAACAGGAATTGTTCATGGTCAGCTACAAAATAAAAAGGTTTGATGCCTACTCTATCTCTGGCTGCAAATATTACCTGCTCCTTTCTATCCCAAATGACAAAGGCAAACATTCCGCTGAGTTTATCCAACATGGCCTCTCCATATGCGATGTACATGTTCAATAAAACTTCGGTATCGCAATGAGAACGGAAAGAAAATCCTTTGCTTTCAAGTTCTGGTCTTAGTTCCAGAAAATTATAAATCTCGCCATTAAAAACAATAACGTACCGATCATCGGATGAAAACATTGGTTGATTGCCAAGTGGAGAGAGGTCCAAAATAGACAATCTTCTATGTCCTAACCCAATATTGTCTTCAATAAACGAATCCCCATTATCCGGCCCTCTGTGCAACAAAGCATCCCGCATGGTCGTAAGCCGTTCAGCTTCTACTGCCCTGTTTTGATTAAAATATAATATTCCTGCTATGCCGCACATTTGTTTTAATTTTTTTGCGAAAACCCTAATTCACCAAAAAGAGATTTCCATTTTTTCATCACCGGCTCTTCTCCAAATGTTTTTGAATATTCAAGTCCGTTTCTAACTAGGCGCTGACCAGTTTGCGGCTCCTCAACTATAAGACTAATCGCATCTGCCATTGCCTGGTCATCATCCAGATTTACCATTAAAGCGTTCTCATTATTCGTAACCAAAAACGGAATTCCACCAGAATTAACTGTTACAATTGGCATTCCTAATGCCATTACTTCTGTCAATGACACTGGTGCATTGTCTATTCTATTGGTACAAATGTAAAAGTCCAGTTCCCTTGCAAAAATGTTTTTCTGATCATTTTGAATGTAACCATGAAATTCAATCTTGCTATCAAGACCTAATGAATGGGTCAGGTCTTTTACCATCTGTAATGAACCTTTATCATAACCGGCCATTACCATTTTAAAATCATCATATTTCTTTGCCAATAGTGATGCTACCCTTACAGCCATTTCCGGATTATAAACATCTTCAAAAGTGCGCATCCAAAACAGTTTTGGCCTAAATGTTTTCTTCTCATTGAAATGGTAATCTTGCAAGTTGATAACATTTTCAATTAGTAAACTATCAATACCGTATCCTTTAAGATCTGATTTTGTAAACCCTGAAGGACTAACCACCACATTCCCTCGTTTTAAAACGGGCAAATAGTACTTTGCCTGCGTTTTCATTTTTTCAGGAATTGCACCTCCCCTGATAACTAAAATAATTTTTTTATTCAACAGTTTTAATAACCGTGTAATAATTGATTCCAATACAAGACTTAATCCACCAAAAATTGGAAGCAAAGCAATATCATATTCTTTCCTTCGATTGAAAATAATGGCCATTGTGTCCCAAAGTCTTGCCAGCCTTCCAACTTTTCCTGAAGCTGTTATTACGGGAATGTTATGTTTAGAATACAATTCAGCTAGTCGATCCGAAGATGACCTCAATATCAAATGTTTATTTTCTTCCGTTAAAAATAACCCTAAAACCAAAATTCGCTTTTTATCATTATCCATTCTACTAATTCGCCTTTAAATTTGAGATCACTGCTTTGAACTTTCCATTTTTTCCAACCGGAATGTCTTCCAATTCGTTTATCGTTAAATCTATTTCTCCCAATTGACTTTCCATTCTTTGTCTGATGAGCATCTTTTCGTTTTCTGTCAACCCTTTAGTTGCAACGTTTATTGTAAATCGATTTATTGTTTCCTGAACAACTTGCCCTTTCATTACATTGGGAAGATTGATAAAAATACCATGAAAACGTACCATTTGACGACCATCCTTTCCTGTGACGATATCTTCTGAACGACCTATGATTTCATCTACTATAACGAAATTTCTTCCGCACTTCGTTTGTTGATCCGTACTTAACTTAATTACATCGCCAATTTTATATCTTATCAAAGGCTGATCATAGTTCAAAAATCCAGTGCAAACCAATTCTCCTGCTTCGCCAGGTTTGGCGGATGTCCCATCAGGTTTCAGTACCTCAAGGTATGCACTGTCAGGACTAATCAGTAGTTGGCCAAACTCATTTTCAGAAATCAAACCGCACCATTCTACACCACTCCAGGCATCAAAAACCTTGCATTGATATACCGCTGAAAGCATCGTTCTCATTTCTGGCGTTAATTTCTCACTACTCGTTAATACAGCCTTCAATTTCGGGGCCTTTAATCCAGCCTCATTTATTAGCCTTGCCAAAATATAATTAGAAGTAGCATAACCTACCATGTATTTCAGGTTATACTTTAGTATACCATCTAGATAATTTTTTACAGTAGACGGGCTAATGTGATAAGCTGAAAAGTAAACCTGCTTTTCAAC
>JANPHE010000012.1:0-2988 GCA_031424295.1 Segetibacter sp.
CAGTGGATGAAGGTGCTGACATTCATTGTTGGGGTGGCCCAATGATGAAGGCCGCAGGTGCTACACTGGTTAAAGACTACAAAGAATTGGCATTTATGGGTTTTGTGGAGGTCATCATGAACTTGAGAACCATCATCAACAACATCAAATGGTGCAAGCAGGATATATTGGCTTACAAACCAGATGTAATTGTCCTGATAGATTACCCGGGCTTCAACATCCGCATAGCTGAATGGGCAAAAAAATCAGGTTATAAAGTAGTCTACTACATTTCTCCACAAATATGGGCGTGGAAAGAAAGCAGGGTGCACACACTTAAAAGAAGTGTTGACAAAATGATAGTCATTTTGCCATTTGAAAAAGAATTTTATCAAAAATGGGATTTTGAAGTTGATTACGTTGGGCATCCTTTGGTAGAGGTGATTGACACCTACAAATCAACCAATCCCACTACTACAAATGACACTCAAAAAATTATAGCCTTACTTCCCGGTAGCCGCAAACAGGAAATCAAAATCAAGCTACCGGTTATGCTCGAAGTAAGCAAAGCATTTCCCGATTATCAGTTTGTAGTAGCCAAAGCACCCGGTCAGGATGATCATTTTTATGAGCCTTTTCTTGCGCCATACAACAACGTTTCTGCCATATCCGGCAAAACCTATGAGTTATTAAACAAGGCAAGTGCTGCTTTGGTAACTAGTGGCACAGCTACACTTGAGGCAGCCCTATTTGCCGTACCTGAAGTAGTCTGTTACAAAGGCAATCCTATCTCCTACTCCATTGCTAAAAGGCTGATCAAAATTAAGTATATTTCATTGGTAAATCTCATTATGGATAAACCGGTAGTAAAAGAACTCATTCAGCAGGAAATGACTACGGAGAATTGTATAGATGAATTGAAAAACCTATTGTACAACCAACAGAAAAAAGTGCAGGTTAACAACGATTATTACGCACTAAAACAGTTACTATCCAAAGGCGGAAAGGCCTCTGAAAAAGCAGCTGAAATTGTTTATCAATGCGTAAAAGATAACAGGTAAAACCACAAAATCAACTGGAGAAGTCAAGAAAAACAAGTGCTCTTTAATTTCTATAATCACACATAAAATCCACCCGCTCCACGAAAAAAATGAATTAACCTATAAAGCGCTCAACTTACCTAAGTTCATTTGTTTGGCAACATCTTTCAGAAAGCTTTCGCTGTTTTCTCCGTCGCTGTTCAGCGAAATCATAAATCTGTCATTTACAATGATAATCAGCTCTGATTTTGGCTCCGTTTTGTATGTAGTTTGATAGGCATATACATCTTTTAAGCCCAGATCGCTATGGCTTTGTTTTTTGGTATCATCTTCTGTACTAAAACCCATACCATAAATAGCAGTCATTCCTTGAAAAGTTTGCCATGCTGCATTGTAATCAACAATTTTTACTGACACTTTTTTATTGCCATTTACATACGCTTGTTCAGTTTCTGACAAACTACCCATACCGGGTATGTCCATCTGACTTCCTTTAGTACCGCCATCTTTAGAATAACCAGCTATTTCAGGGAGATACGCTTGCAAATCTTTGTAAGGGATGGCCATTGTATCGCCTTTCGCCCTTCGCTGCTCCCATTTGCTGTTTTTGTCAACAGCAGCAGACTGATCATTGTTGCTTGCATTACCTTTTTCATCAGTGACCGAATCTGAATTGTCACTTTTATCACCAGAATTGCAAGAGATAAATCCAATGAAAAAAAAACAAATTGCAATTGCTAATACCTTTTTCATAAGTAAAAAATTTAGGTGGATTAATAGCTCAAAAAATCAATACAAAAGTAGTCAATAAACAACGGCTAATTACCTAATTGAGATCATTAAATGAAAGACTCCAAAAACAAAAAAGGTTGCATTTACATACAACCTTCAAAAAATAATCTATAATCAATACTTATTCAATACTTCTAATTCTTTTAAAAATATACCCGCCCTTTTCTGCACCCCACATTTGCTTTCCTGCTTTATCCCATCCTCTATCCCAACTGATGAGTTTATCCTCGTAAACAGTGACTTCTGAAGTTGCATAAGTAGCACCCCGCAGGCTGCTTAGGCAATCGCTTCCCGGTGTAGTTCCTGTGAACGTTTTGCCATGCTTGTGAAGGTAAATAGAACAACCCTGGCGATCGACCAAAGAATCCAAAGTCAAAGGGGCAAGTTTGGAGGCATCCTGCCAGCTACCTATATAATTTTTTGGCGTTTTTAATTCATACACTTTGCTTACAATTGTAGTGTCATCTTGCTTGAACACGTGGTAAACCCTTTGGCGATATGGCCGCTGTTCTGCAGTTGACATTGCTTGCTCTACATACAACCAATAACCATCTTTGCTATCCTGCCACATGGGTTTCATCCGTAGTTTGATGTGGTAGTAATCGGTATCTGCTATAGATTGTTCTTCGCTGCTAAATTCTCCGGCCATCGTTTTAACCAGGTTTTGCAAGTCTTTGTTTTTAACCTTTTCGGATTGCGCATAGCTATCAAAGACGGCTAACATCAAGAGAAAAGAAAAAACGCAATATTTCATAAAAGTGATCTTTTTGTTATTGTATTTTTATCACATCGCTTCTGCCATTGCCGGTATTTCTTCAGCTCTGTAATCGCCTCTGTCCAGCTTTAACTTGGTTTCTTCAAAAGCTTTAAGCGTAAGATCAATATCTTCTTCTGAATGTGCAGCAGTAGGTATCAATCTAAAAATAATATCGCCTTTGGGAATAACCGGATAAACAACGATAGAGCAGAAAATGTGGTAATTTTCTCGCAGGTCCATTACCATAGAAGTGGCTTCAGGTAATTCACCTTTCATATAAATAGGCGTAACCGGCGAATTAGTGCTGCCTATATCAAAGCCCCTCGCTTTCAGGCCATCCTGAATTCGATTTACATTGTACCAAAGTTTCTCTCTTAGCTCGGGCATACTTTTCACCATTTCCATTCGGTGAAGCATACC
>JANPHE010000013.1:0-50534 GCA_031424295.1 Segetibacter sp.
CGCAACAAAAAAATTTAGTTTCGAAAAAAGCCGAAGAACAAGCTACACAGCAACGCAACAGCATTTTTTTATTGTTGCTATGTGTACTCATTATTTTAGTGGTGCTTTTTGTTTCGTATTTTAAAATTAAAACAAAAAACAGTTTGTTGTTGCTCCAAAAATGTACGAACCCCAATATGGCGGATGGTGTGCTTATGCTATGGGTAATTCAGGAGAGAAAGTAGAGGTAGACCCCGAAACCTATAAAATAGTGGATGGCAAGCTTTATCTGTTCTACAATAAATATTTTACCAACACACTCAAAAGCTGGAATAAGGATGAAGCAAAACTAAAAAGTAAGGCTGATGAAAGTTGGAAAAACTTTTATAAATAGCAGCTACATTCTACTACTAAAAAGTGCATGTAAGTCAATTTTTAATTGGGATCCTTGCCAATAAGTTAATTATACCAACATTTCCATACTCCCGTTTTTTAGACTAAAAGTCTAAAGAATGTTTGGAGTTCAATAAATCAAAAAGAAATCATGAAACTAAAATTAATGTTACCGTTTTTATTATTGCTAATAGTAGCAGCACATGCGCAGCAACCCGAAATTTATAAAGTAAATGGGTTAGGTGCACATGGTTTAGATGTAATATCGCTGGTTAATCAGCTACCATCTATAAAAGGGGAAGAAGGTTACAGTTATGATTGGAATGGTGCCAAATGGTTATTTATTAGCCAGGCGCATGTTGATAGTTTTAAAGCGGCACCTGAAAAGTATGCACCACAATATGGAGGCTACTGCGCTTTTGGCACCTCCAGAGGCTATAAGGCACCAACAGAATCAGATACATGGACAGTAGTTGCTAATAGGCTATATTTTAATTACAATTTGAAAGTAAAAGAAGCCTGGAGAAAAAATACGGATGCGTACATACACAAGGCAGATAGTAGCTGGCAACTCATCAAAACCAAATAGCATATCACAATTCCAGGTTTTCATTCAGTGTTTATGCTAATGAATAGAATGACAGTTGCTTGCTGTGATATAACAAATAGACCCAAATTTCGAATAGATAAATCAAAATTTGGGTTTACTGCGTATATCATTAATCAACCTGGTTGTTGCAAAGTGTTTAGCAGGAAAATTAGCAAAGATTTCAAGAAAGCACTTTTGGTAAAACGCAATCAATTACAAGACAAAAATGAATTGAGTTATGAATATTGTAGCCAACATTTCTTGCGAAGAAGCAGCTGAACTTATCGTGAAAAAGAATGAGAATACAATTGCTTCATGGGAAGCATTACTCTTATTCAAACATTTGGAAGCATGTGAGCAATGTGCCCCATTTTCAATTCAGTGAAATAATTTTTTGCCGACCCAGGAAACTAAATAAAACGCTCCTCAAGGAACGTATTTCATAATTAAAATGTAATATATAATAACAGAAGAAACTAACTTATCATTTTTACCTGTTCCCCATTTGCTTTGAACATGGCTCTTCCTTCTTTATAGGTAAGGTATTTAAGGTTTTCTCTTTCCTTGTTTAGCTTGCTTATTTTATACAATGCATCCCAATGCTGTATAATCACCTTCCAACCATACCAGATACTATGCCGGGGGTCGTAAATATGAGCGGGTTCACTACCGGCTCCATTTAGTTCTATGATAGAAAAATTTTTACCATTACAAAAGTCTTCCCAGCTATTGTATTTTATATCTAGCCTTCCAAAATAAAATCCGGGAATACTGCTGCACAAATTATCCATGGTTTCCCGAAGTTTATCGTTGCATTGATCGCTGATGTCAATAAATTTAGCACCTCTGCAATGGTTTCCAAATGGGACCAATAAACGCTCTTCACCTTCGGGTAATACTTTATTCAGCTCATTTCCATATTTCTCTTTCAATGTCTCCAGTTGAAGTACAAAACGGTCCTCCTTCAATAACTGATCCATGATGGTTTTTTCACCATCACCGCTTACTTTTAAAAATTGTTTTCCGGCAATACCGCTGATTGTTCCTTTTGGTTGACCTGGATATCGGTAGTAAAATAGGCCCACTTCATGCTCATAAGCAATATATTGCTGCACCATATAATCTACTGTGTTGGCGCTGTGATATTGATCTAATTCCTGACGCGAATTAATCAAGGCAACAGCCATTCCTCTAAGCCCAATATCAGGTTTTGCAATTACAGGAAAAGTAAGTTTGAGATTCTGTACCGCTTCCATAATTTCTTTGAATGGCTGTCCCGGCGTACAAAAAACGGTATCAGGATAAGTACCCTTAGGCAGCAGTTCATAAATTTCCTTTTTGCTCTCCATTAAAAAACCACCATACTTGATGCTTGGATTGGAAGTATTGAAAAAGAAAAAGGATCTTGCTTTAATGCCGATCCATATCCAGTACAAATAAATGGGTCCATAGACCACATGAAAAGGCCAATATTCCCAACTGGTAAGGCGTATAAAAAATCTTCTTAAGTACATGAAGGAATTATTGGTGAAGTTGCATTTGTTGAATGGTTTGGCTTTGGCTGTTCATATCAGTATAATCCATTTTTACAGAATGATGGTTCAGCGCTATTGAAGTAATGCTGACTGTATGAAGGGTATTCCTGTTCATTACCAAATCATTTTCCAAATCACCATCTCCGGTGGATGAATGAAAGTTGATAATTTCTTCCTGTGTTGGTGTTGGATTTCCGGATGTCCATTCGACAAACCAGTTTTTTCTTTTTTCAATAATGTCAGGTGGGTACAAGGTGACTGATGACCAAATATATCGCAATTGGGTATCCAATTCTTTGATGTATTTCTGCTCTCCGTCCCAAATATATTCACTCAGTTTGCCTGCGGCAAATAATACAATGGTGAACGGTTCTACATCAGAACAATCATATTGAGATAAAAATAAAGCCGGATCCGGATTGCTCAAAGTGAGCTGCAAAAGCAATCCCCTGCTATGGCGATAAGTTGGCTGACGTACATGCGGCTTAATCCCACCATTCAACAATACGCCACTGTCCCCTTTTTCATTGGCGGAAATCCATGTGCCACCTGCATCACTATCCTTTGGGTAAAGCAGGCAAATATTATTGTGCCAATATTTTTTTGGTGCCACAGCTATGAGTCTTGTTATTTGCTCATCTCTGTTACTGGTTAAAAAAAAGGCATCGCCTGAGGGAATAAAAGTTACTGTGCACATTCTTTTTTATATCTGATGGTAGAAGTTGCTACTCCAAAGTCTTCCGGCAACGAAATGGGTGAAAGGCAGGACACGCCAATTCTGATGAGCGCAAGATGGTGTACTGCATGTTCGATGTTGTAAATCAATTCCCGGGTATAATTAGTCTCAACAGTAATATCTTCTTTCGATTGTGAATAGTTGCATACCAGGCGCAAAGGCTTTTCTTCCTTTTCCATTTCAGAAAATATAAAATTGATTTTATTGATTGCAACTTGCCTGACTGTTTCAGTTGCCAAGTCCCTTTTCCGGCTATCATAATTCACTTCTCCTAGATGGTAACCAACATAGAGTTGTTCAAACAATTCAGTCACATGTCTCACATGCTGACCTATTGATGAGCCATTTAAGGTATCAATCGGTTGAATATACGCTTCATCGGTAAGTAGCTCTATTAAGTTCACCAATTGATTGGTAATGTTTTGCATTGTCTTGTATAGTGCCATATTTAAGCTATTTGCTTCGCATTCTTTTTGTGAAAAATAATATTCAATACCTGGTTTTTAAAAATAGCCATTAAAATTAAGGATGAAATGAACACGATGAGTGCATAAGCGAATAATAGCCCGCCATCGCCCATTACTTCTATCCCTAAAACAAATAGATGAGCCATCAATGCACCGGCCATAACGCCAATCCCTAAAAGTGCACCAAAACCAGTGGTACGAGGCATTAATATGAGCAAGGATGCTATTAACTCCATTATTCCTGAAAGGATTCTACCCAAGGGTTCAACCCCAAGTGTCGTGAAGATATAAACGGATTCTTCGGATGCAGAAAATTTGAAGAACAACGTTTGTAACATAATGCCTGCCGCAAGTATTCGCAGCACCCAAATTGCAATAGTTCGGATCATAATAAATAAATATTTTAGGCTATAGACGGACTGAAAAGAAATTCCTTACAACACGTTTAAAAATCAAAAACTCCGGCAATTTGCATCCATTATGGATTTGCAAACCATTCTCTTGAAATAAATTGACAAAATTTATTGACCCGATTATACACCAAACTGCCTTAAATGATGGTCCATGTGTTTATACATGCCTATGCCCCATTCTTTGGGATTTAGGCTACCGAAAAAAGGATGAGGATGCGTAGTACATTTTGTTTCTCCTCCAACATTAAATGTATGTAAAAGTGCTTTTAGTTTTTCTTTTTCCGTTTCAAAAGTACGTTCATCAGCAACTATGAAACTTTTATCTGTAGGACTATTTTTATCGAATGGCTTCTCATTTGTATATATTTTCTTGAAAAAAGGCGCAAGCACTCTTCCGATAAACAACCTTGGTGGTTTTGTTTCACCAACTGCCATTTGCAATGCTGCGCTGCAATGTGCCATCATTTGAGAAACACTCATTTTCCCCCAATTTCTTTGACTAGATGGGCTTAGTTGATCTATCCTTTCATAAATTTCCTCAAGTGCTTGGGATTGAAATAAATTATTCATTAAGTGTATGTTTAAAGGGATATCACCTCCATTGCAAATTATCATTTGTTTTACAAAATCCCCTCAAAAAATGATGATTTAAAACTTTTCCTATCCATGCTCCTTATTTTAAGTAGCGACAAAAGCGGGAGTAAAAAAAATCAGCGCTTAGTAGAGTTTCGAATCGTCTACAAACCTTATCTTTACCCGAAGCAAAAAACATCTAATTATGTCTTTACCTGTAAATAATAAAAAAGCTGGCGCTAAGGCTGGCGCTAATAAAGGTGCTAGCACAACTTCTAAGTTCATAAAAACAGCATCCACAAAATCAGCAGGAGCAACTAAGAAAGTAAGGTCAACCGGGGCAAACAGAGGCAGCTAATTGAACGCGACATATGCTGCATTCATTAATTCAATTGAAGAAATTAGTTTTGGAAATGGCAATTGATGAAGTATTTCTGTGAATTACTTCCAATTATATTATTGCCAATATGAAATCTGGTTTAATGGATAGTAGGAAAATATTCAGTGATTATTAATCATTGATTTTGCGAAGTGCTTATTAGTAAATTGGCATTAAATACCCATTTCCTCAATTATATTGCCTAAAATGGCAGCAAGGTCGGTGTCCCCTTTTCCGGCTTCCATCCAAACCCAGTTATCTATTATCATAAATTCTGCTATAATTACCGGAGGCTTCAAGTGGACTATAAAATGAATATTAGCCTCTTTAAGAACAGGCGTAACTTTTACCTTTTCACCTTTATATTCAATTGTAAAGTCTTCGTTTTCTTGCATGAGCGGTCAAAGGTACAAAATGACACGGCCAACCGGGAAGTTAATCCACAACTACCCTCTTTTATCGTAAAACCTTTTTCAACTATGCATTACAAATGCAGGCTTAAAATTGGCATTTCGAATTGTTGCGCATCATAAAATAGAAATGAAACTACCGTATTCTTTGAAAAGCAGCTTCTCCTTCACATTATTTATCTTACACTTAACTCCAACACTCCTATTTTTATGATTTAGATTGCTACTCAGATTTTTTTACTCTTGAAATTAAAAAGGCATATCATTTTTATAGTTGGAATTGTATTAGCTACTACAGGGCTGACGCAATCCTATGTGAATAGTAATTTGAAGAAAAAAACCATCATTGTTGCCAGGTCTATTCAACTAGATACGCTCAGTATTGTTCCAAGTACTTTCTACATCATAGGATATGACACTTCGTGGTACAGCATTGACGCAGTAAATGCCATACTCACCTTAAAGAAAATACCCGACACTACTAATTTAGAAGTTGTCTACAGAGTGTTCCCATATAAATTAAATGGGGTATCGCGGCGCTATGTTTACGATAGCATTCGAAACAATTTCATAGCGCAGCCAACATCAAATAAAAATGGGAATGCAGCGGCATTGCAAAGTAGTTTTTTCGATTTTGGAACCATGCAGTACAATGGCAGCTTTGGTCGTTCCATAGGTTTTGGGAATAGCCAGGATGTTGTTGTCAATTCACAATTTAACCTGCAGTTGAACGGCTTAATAGGCGACAGCATTCAATTGGCTGCTGCCATAACAGATAACAATATTCCGATTCAACCCGATGGCACTACACAGCAATTAAATGAGTTTGACCGGGTATGGCTTCAATTTAAAAAAAATGATTGGGAAGTAAATTTGGGAGATATAGATCTAAGGCAGAATAGAAATTACTTCCTCAACTTCTATAAAAGGTTGCAGGGAATATCTTATGCAAGAACATCTTCGTTTGGCGCTCAGTCAAAAAATAACCTGCTACTTAGCGGAGCAATAGCCAAAGGAAAGTTTACCAGAAATATCTTCGATGGATTGGAAGGCAACCAGGGTCCATACAGATTGCGAGGTGTGAACAATGAAATTTACTTCATCGTACTGGCAGGCACAGAACGTGTTTTTATAGATGGAATTGCGATGCAGCGAGGCGAAGACCAGGATTATGTTATTAATTACAATACTGCCGAAGTCACCTTTACGCCAAGAAGAATGATCACAAAGGATAGCAGGATACAAATAGAATTTGAATATGCAGAACGAAGTTACCTGAACTCAATGCTCTATGGTACAAATGAGTTTACTGTCAGCAAAAAACTGGTGGTCCATTTGTCAGCCTATAGCAATTCTGATGCAAAAAATTCTCCCATCAATCAATTGCTCGATATTAAACAACGTGCTTTTTTAAACGGTATTGGTGATAGCATACAGAAAGCATTTTATCCCAATGCAACGTTGGATACTTTTTCTGCAACAAAAATATTGTATGCACAGGTAGATACAGTTGTAAACGGGCAAACTTTCATTGCCTATGTTTATTCAACCAATCCTGATAGTGCTAGGTATAACCTTAGTTTTATTGAAGTAGGTTTTGGAAAAGGCAATTACATCAATCTATTTAATGGAGCCAATGGAAAAGTATATCAATGGGTAGCTCCATTAAACGGACAACTACAAGGAAATTATGAACCTGCAACTTTCCTGGTAACGCCAAAGAAACAACAGGTATTTGCTGCAGGCTTGTTTTATGATCTGGATAATAATACAAATACTTCAGGTGAAATAGCCCTTAGCAATTATGATTTCAATGCATTGTCTAACAAAGATAAAGGCGATAATAAAGACGTTGCTGTAAGGATATTGGCATCCCGGGTTTTTCAACTCCAATCGAAAAAGGGATTGCAGATAAAAGCAAATGGAGGATATGAGATGGCCGGAAAAAATTTCAGACCTATAGAGCGTTTAAGAACACCCGAATTCTACCGCGATTGGGGATTACAATACCAGCCACCCAACGCCAATGAACAACTGCCCACTGCCAATATTGAACTTAAGGATGCAAACAATAATTCAGTATCGCTTGCAGCATCAGCTTACCTAAGGAGTGATGGGTACAAGGGTTTTCGGCAAGTATTGTCCAACAGCTACAACATTTCAGGTTGGCAATTGAATGGTATTTTCAACATTACGAACATTTCATTATCCGATACTTCAGGATACTTTTTGAGACCCTCTATATCAATCACCAAAGCATTGCCGAAACTTAAAAATTTTGTAATTGGTTCGTCTTATATTTTGGAGCAGACTCAATTAAGGAATTTGAAATCAGATTCTGTTACTGCATCCAGTTTTTCATTTGATGTGTTGACTGCATTTGTAAAATCTGATCCATCAAAAGATAATCGGTGGGCTCTAACTTACTTTACCAGAAGCGACAAAAGGCCTTTTGCAAAACAGCTGCTTGTTGCTGACCGAAGCCAAAATATTTCATTAACAACTGAATTGCTTGCTAATCCACACCGGCAGCTTAGGCTAAGTGCAACCTATCGTCAATTATCAGTATCCAATTCGTCCCTTTCTATACAGCTTCCAGAGAAAACGGTATTGAGCCGGGCCGAATATGCAGTAAACGAATTCAATGGATTGGTCATGGGAAATGTGCTATATGAAGTAGGTGCAGGACAAGAACAACGCAGAGATTTTAGCTATATAGAAGTACCGGCAGGACGAGGAGAATTTGCATGGAATGATTACAACAATGATGGCATTCCCCAGCTTAATGAATTTGAAATAGCCATCTTTCCAGATCAGGCAAAGTACATAAGAGTCTTTACACCTACCAATCAATTTGTAAAGGCAAATTATACACAGTTTAATTACAGTATTTCATTGAATCCGAAATCTGTAGTTGGCAAATGGAAAAGGAAAAAATCAGGTGACTTTATTGGCCGGATAAATCTACAAACTTCTTTGCAAATAGCAAAAAAAGAACTTTCAAATAAAGATATAGCATTGAACCCATTTAAAGGTGCTTTCAGCGACACTTCCCTTATTACCTTGTCAAACGTTTTTGCCAACACACTTTCTTTCAATAGGTTTAGTGCCAATTGGGGCTTTGATATCAGCAATATCACCAACAGTAATAAGTCTTTGCTAACCTACGGTTTTGAGAGCCGTAAATTAAATGAATGGACTTTGAGGGGAAGAGTTAATCCTGCAAAGCAAATTACTTTTGAATGGGTTCAACGATTGGGCAAAAATATTTTATCGACCCCGACATTTGCAAATAGAAATTATAACATTAGCATTATCAATACAGAGCCTCGGTTAACGTATACGGCTGGTACCAATTTCAGAATTGCAGCCAGTTACCAGAATATTCAAAAGAAAAATACTATAGCATTTGGCGGTGAAAAGTCAATTAATAATTCATTGAACATCGAATCGAAGTTCAATGCGGTAAACAACACCAGCTTATTTGGAAAATTCACTTATACCAATCTTGCATACGACGGTTTACCTAACTCTGCAGTAAGCTATATTATGCTTGATGCATTGCTGCCCGGCAAAAATCTTTTGTGGAATTTTGATCTTACTAAACGACTAGGCAACAATCTAGAACTAAGCTTTCAGTATGAAGGGCGAAAGCCTGCAGAAACCAGAACAATTCATATTGGAAGAGCTTCTTTAAGAGCTATACTTTAAATGAATACTTTGGAAAATATCAGTATAGCAGATCAATGCAAATCCCTCCATTCATTTATACTTTTTGAACCCTTGCCAATTTTAATGATAGAAAATAGGCTTTGTCCATTCAATTTTTCGAATTCAATAACACTAATCCATTTCTAACCAATTGTTAAAGGTTTTCATCAAAATGCTTTCAAGTATTTTCTGGCTTGATCTTAGTCTTATACTAATGCAATTCACCTAATATAAAAATTGATACCATGAAAAAAATACTACTCATTATCACTGTAGCTGCATTCTTTGCAGCGTGCAGTTCTCCCACCGAAAATTTACCACCGGCAGCATTAGGAGAATCCACATTACAGGACACTACAGGGTTAGCAGCTTTTCAGCAATGGAAAAATCAACAGCCTATTGTAGCTGAACAGTCGCAGGAAATTGAAAGCAACATAATTCAGGCCTCTTCCCCTAAAACAAAAATTATCTATCGTGATAGACCAACTAGTAACACCGCGAAGCGAAAGAAAATTGAAGCCCCGGAAAGCAACGCTGAACCAAGTATTGTTACAGATAAACAAGAAACCTATGGTACACCTGCAGTTAAATCAAGAAAAGCAATTTCACGAGCAGGATCAGGAGTTGGAGGTGGTTCTGGAGAAAATGGCAATGAAGGAATTGGAACAAATGAGGAACCTTCGATAGTAAATACTCCAGTAGAAAAGCTTCCTAAAAAAGAGGGATGGAGCAAAGCTGCAAAGGGCACAGCAATTGGCGCAGCCAGCGGTGCTGTATTAGGAGCTATTGTTAGCAAGAAAAAAGGAACAGGTGCTATTATTGGCGGAGCAATAGGTGCACTAGGTGGATACGTTATTGGAAGGTCAAAAGATAAGAATGATGGAAGATATTAAAAATGAAGAACCCGGAGTGTATATTAAAAAAGGCTACCTTTTTTGGGTAGCCTTTTTTTTGTTCTTGGTTTTTAGTTCTTCAATAGGTAGTTATTTTAGAATGCAACCTGGTGCGTCTTCTCGTTAAAAAGTGTCATGTAAATAATCTTAGCATCCAGCGTTAGTGACCAATGATCCATATACCATAAATCATGTTCTGTGCGTTGTTGGCGCTGTTCTTCAGTGTCTGTTGGACCACGCCACCCATTCACTTGTGCCCATCCTGTAATGCCCGGCTTCAAGTAGCTGCGTAACATATAATGCCCGACTTCTTTTTGCATAAATTTGTTTAGGAAAACCCGATGCGGTCTTGGACCCACTACACTCATATCACCCAGCAAAACATTTAAAAACTGAGGTAATTCATCAAGGCTGTACTTTCTAATAATTCTTCCAACTTTTGTTATTCTATCATCATCTTTTTTTGTTGATTGAGTTCCAGCATTATCATTTGCTGCCATACTCCTAAATTTAAATACTTTAAAAATTTTTCCGTTTCTCCCAACTCTAACCGGGCAATAAAAAACAGAACCCTTTGATCCTAATTTGATGGCTATTGCTAAACCAATAAATACAGGAGTAAGCCCAATCAAAGCGCAGGTTGAGAATGCTATATCAAATACTCTCTTAAATATAGCCAAGTACAGCTTATCTAAGGATATTTCTCTAACGTTTACCACAGGCACTTCGCCAATTTTAGACAGGCTGTAATGGTCGCCCAAAATATTGTGAAAATCGGGTATTATTCTGGTTCTTGTACCATGATAATCTGCTTTATTTAGGATTGTTTTTATTAATTCGTTTTGTTCCATTGGAACAGCAATGATAACTTCATCAATGTGTTGTTGTATGATAACTTCATCCAGATCTTCAAACTCGCCAATGACCAGATTTTTCACTTTTGAAAAGTGAGCATTATTTTCCAAAAATCCGACGATATGGTAGCCGAAATCCTGATTTGACTGGTAGTGATTATAAATATCAATTCCGGCTTTTCCCGCTCCAACAATGACGGCCTTTTTAATCAGGTTTTTATTTGTTCTAAGTTTACCAATCAATTTAAATAGAAGAAAATTTACCAGAAAGTTTGCCGCAGGAAAAAAGACAACAAAAGTTATCATGACTGCCTTAATATAGTTAGGTAAAGTAAAAATCATATAAATAGTTGATACGCTTCCAATAAAAGCAAAGTGACTTTTTACATAATTAATAACCCGCAACCTAAAGCTATTGTGCAAGTGAAGTTGGTACACATTATTTAGTTTACTAAACATCACCCACATCAAACTCAAAGCGACCATGGTAAGTCCATCATACTTAAAATCAAAACTACCTTGATAAAAAGTAACAGCCACTAGCAATGTTGCATTAAGAGCTACAAGATCACTGAGAAAATAAAGCAGTGACAATTCCTGATCGGTACGCTTCATAAAATCTAGTTTTTAATTAGAATTGGATATCGAATTAGTCTATTCTCATTTTGGGAATTTTCCCATTTATATAATAATAAAACTTCATCCAATTAATAACTTAAAACGCTAGTATTTATTGTGTTAGTACCATAAAAAATTACAGCCGTAACTATTTTAGGGAGGAAAAAAGTAGAGGAAAAAGATAAAAAATAAAGTCCATCACGAATGCCATCTGGCAATAGAGAGGCGTTTATTCTAGGGAGAAGGAGGATGGAATTATGTTAGGAAACAAAAACAGCAAGAAAAGTCTAACATTCAGTTTCAAACTGCGGCGGATAAAAATATAGCCCAATAGGGCAAAGCAATTCTCACAAAGATGATTACCAATTACAACTTATGGCAATTGGTAAAGCGCAATAATTTTATCTGAAATTCAGGACTATAAATTTAAAATGCGAATAATTGTTGCCAGCATTCAAACAATCGAATTGCTTCAATAAAAGCACTGTATTACTTCTTCAAAAGCGAAGCTTCCACTTTGCCTGCCATTTCCTGAATGTTTTGTTTATTCATACAATTGAGGTGACCTAAAGGGCATTTGGCATACCCAATCTTGCTACACGGACGGCACCACAATCGCTTTACTTCAAAGCGGTCATTTGCTACCATAGCGGTCCCATAATAAGGGGTCATACCAAAAGAAGGAACAGTATTGCCCCAAATGCTAATAATAGGTTTTCTAAAAGCAGCGGCTATGTGCATCAATCCAGTATCATGCGTTACTATGATCCTTGCACGTCTCACAAGATCTGCGCTTTCATTTAATGAGAATTTTCCGCAGGAATTGTAAATTTTCACTTTGTCAACTGCTGCCACTTCATCTCCTATTTCCCTGTCTTCAGGACCGCCCAATAAGATGATCGGATGGTTAATCTTTGAACACAGTTCCTGCAACTTTCTTAGCGGCAATTTTTTGGTATTGTGTGCAGCACCAATTACAATACCAACATATCCTAAAGATTGCGCTGCTGGAATATCACCATCGGGTACGATATCTTTATCATGAATAAAATAATCAAGCCCCTTCCCATCATTTATTACACCAAAAGACTTTACTGTTTCCATGTACCGGTCAACAATGTGGACATCGGGCATTGCATTTATTTTAAGACCGGTGAGCAACCACTTTTTAATGTTAAGCTTATTAAAAGAAAAGGAAGGTATCTTTTTCAATGATTTCTTAACCTGCAATGACCTCAGATTGTGATGAAGATCTATTACATAATCGAACTTTTCCCTTTTAAGATCTTCAATGATTGTATCTAAATCATCATGCAAATAATGTACTTTATCGATGTAGGTATTGTAGTCAACAATTGAACGGTAATTGTATTTGGTCAGGTAATGAATTTCGGCACCTGGTACCTGTAACTTCAGGCATCTTATAACAGGGGTTGTAAGCACCATATCACCAATGGAAGAAAACCGGATGATCAAAAATTTCATCTAGCGAAGATAAGGTAATGTGAAAATTGGAAAATGAGAAAATGGCAAATCAGGAAAAAGGAAATCTATTCAAAAGTTCAAAATTCATCAACGACTATTCTACATACATCAGATCCTTATGGTAGGTTTCTTCTGTAAAATAAGCAGCAATCAAAGTGATGGTCATGACTATGGCACCAGTAAAGATGGCACTCTTAACCAGATTAAATCCCATACTTCCTTGAAAAAGGTTAACAAATAAAAGATTTATTAATGGTAATGATCCGCGAACCATATTGGGTATAGTGGTTGCAGCAGTAGCACGCAGATTGGTGCCAAATTGTTCTGCACCCATGGTTACAAAAATGGCCCAGAAACCGGTACTAAATCCCAACATGGCACAAAAAACATACATGCTGGTATCATTATTATTTAAAGGAGAAAAGTAAAGGATACCGGATATGATACACAGCCCGTAATATAGAAAGAGTGCTTTCTTTCTGCTACCAAACCATTGGCTCACAAAGCCAATTAAGATATCGCCAATGGCAATGGCAGCATACGCATACATAATTGACTTTCCTGAAACAATATTATTCGCTCCGTAAAATTCTGTAGCAAACCGATTACTGTAATTAACCAATATTCCGATCACATACCAGGTAGGCATCCCAATTAAAATAGCCAACAAGTACTTTCTAAATCGTGCAGCATTATTGAAGAACATCAAAAAGTTACCACGCGAAACCTTTTGATCTTTAACTTGGTTAAACATACCACTTTCAGCCACACGAATTCTTAAAATAAGCAACGCTACTCCAAGGCCTCCGCCTATTTTATAACACAACCTCCAATCTTGTGTTTGGGCATAAACAAAATATGCAGCTACCGCGCCAAACAATCCCACACCTGCTACCATTGATGTGCCTATGCCTCTTTTGCTCTTAGGTAATAATTCAGCTACCAATGTAATACCTGCACCCAACTCCCCAGCAAGGCCTAGACCTGCTGCAAACCTTGCCCATGCATATTGATCTACTGAATCTACATATCCGGTAATAAAATTGGCAACTGAATATATAAGAATAGAACCAAACAACACACTTAGCCTGCCTTTCTTATCACCCATAATCCCCCACCCTATGCCACCAATCAGTAATCCAATCATTTGCCAGTTAATAATCTTTGTACTGGCAACTAGTACAGCAGTTTTATCAGAAAGGTTTACACCAATACCGGCAAGGCTTGGTTCACGAACAATAGTAAACAACAACAGATCATAAATATCAACAAAATAGCCAAGGGCTGCAACCAAAACGGGTATAGAAAGAACGCTTTGGTTAGTCTGGTTTTTTATCATGATGCGTAAGGTCGTGCGTTAAGTCTTTAATGATCTCTTCGGTAGACTCTATAACCGGCACTTTTTTCTTCTGGATAAAAAGTTTGTACAAAACTGGGAGTGTTGTAATTAAAATGATGATGATTGCAATCGCTTCAATATGATCTTTCAAACTAAATCCAAATTGTTGTAAAACCCATCTTTGCAAATACAAACCGCCTAGCATCATTGATAAAACCCACGCTGCACTTCCCAATACATTGTAAAGTAAAAATGATCGATAATTCATTTTAACAATGCCTGCGATAATAGGTGCAAAGGTTCTGATGATAGGCAAAAATTTAGCCATAAAAATGGTACCCTTACCATATTGATCATAAAAGTCTTTAGCGCTGTAAAGATGCTTCTTTTTGAAGAGCAATGAGTCTTTGCGCTCATATAATTTGGAACCGTATTTTGCTCCAAACCAATACCCGGCCATATTACCCAGAATAGAGGCAATGATGACCAATAAAATGATTATACTGAAATGAATGCCATAAAATGCATGGGAAAGATCTTCTACATAAATGCCGGCTGCAAAGAGCAACGAATCCCCTGGTAAAAAGAAACCAACAAATAGTCCTGTCTCTGCAAAAATAACAAACAACAATACGTACAAACCACCATTGTGAATGATCCATTCAATAAACTGCTGTACCAATCCTTTATCCATAACTTCTTTTGATTAATGATCTAATGCTTTTTCCCATTTACTTACTACTGCTGTTGCAATACTGTTGCCTACTACATTGGTCGCACTTCTACCCATATCCAGCAAAGGATCAATTCCCAATAACAACGCCAATCCGGCTTCAGGTATATTGAAAGTGGCCAACGTACCTGCTATAACTACCAATGAAGCCCGGGGCACTCCTGCTATTCCTTTGCTGGTCAACATTAATACTAATAACATGCTGATTTGTGTGCCAATGTCTAAATGAATACCATAAGACTGAGCTATAAACAAAGAAGCGAATGTCATGTACATCATGCTCCCGTCCAAATTAAACGAATAGCCCAATGGCAATACGAAACTAACAATTTTGTCTTTGCATCCAAAGCGCTCCAGCTCAAGCATTGTTTTTGGGAAGGCTGCTTCACTGCTCGATGTACTAAATGCAAGTAATACCGGTTCTCGAATTCTTTTAATTAGCGTAACAATTATTTTTCCAATGATGAGACCACCTACTAATATTAAAATAGCCCACAAAATAGCTAGACCTAGATAAAACTCTCCTATGAAAATGGAATAGGTTTTCAAAACCCCCAAACCTTGTTTAGCTATAATTGCTGTCATAGCACCAAAAACAGCCAAAGGTGCCAGGTTCATTACATAGCCCGTTACTTTCAATATAACATGCGCAATCGCATCCATAGCTTTTATTACAATATGGCCACGATCTCCTATAGCTGCTGTACCTACCCCAAAAAATAATGCGAAAACAACAATCTGAAGTATTTCATTTCTTGCCATGGAATCTATCACACTAGTGGGGAAAACGTGATAAAGAAATTCTTTCAATGTCAAGGCAGTTTTCTTAATACCTGTATCCAGACCTGCATCAGGAACAGGTAGTTGCATTGCAATCCCTGGTTGAAAAAAATTAACCAAAATCATTCCCAGGGTCAGGCTTAATAACGAAGCACTGATGAACCATAACATCGTCTTACCTCCTATTCTACCTACCGTTTGAATATCACCCAGTTTGGCAACGCCAACCACCAAAGTTGTAAAAACAAGTGGCGCAACAATCATCTTAATTAACCTCAAAAAAATGTCGGCGATGATGGCAAAAGGCTCCACTTTCTTTTCCCTGACAGCCAAAACAGCATTTTTGATAATAGCTTGATCAGTTCTTTCTACTATCAGTTTAGTATAAGCAACACTATTTGTATCTGTTTGGCTCTTGATGGCGCTTGCAATCTCTTTCATTTTGGCTTCACTCGAAGCCAATTGCAGATTTTCAGTTTTCAGGTATGAATTATTGAGGATAAACCCTACTCCTATACCAATCACCAATGCAATTATGATATATAAAGTCAGCTTACTTTTTTTTGTTGAATGCTCTTTGTGCATGGGCTGCAAAATGTTGTGCGCTGCAATATAGTATTAAAAGAGAAAAATGGTAAAGTAATAAAAGATGAATGCTGTAATAAATAAATCATTATTTTTCCGGTTCAATCACATCATTAACATTACTGATTATGAGTTTATTTGTAAGAAAGCCTATGAGTGCGTTGATGAACGAAGCGCAAGAAACAGGTGCACACACCCTAAAAAGAACGCTGGGAGCAGGGGGATTAATTGCATTGGGAATTGGTGCTATCATTGGTGCAGGTTTATTTTCAATAACAGGCATGGCCGCTGCTAATCATGCAGGACCGGCAATAACCATTTCATTTGTAGTGGCTGCATTTGGCTGCTTGTTTGCAGGGCTTTGTTATGCAGAATTTGCATCTATGATACCAGTAGCAGGTAGTGCTTATACTTATTCGTATGCCACTATGGGTGAATTTATTGCATGGATAATTGGGTGGGACCTTGTTTTGGAATATGCCGTTGGGGCTGCTACTGTAGGTATTAGCTGGAGCCGTTACCTTATTAAATTCCTGGAAGGCTTTGACATTCACCTTCCAACTTACCTGACCCTGGGCCCCTGGGATTCTGGAGGAATGATCAACCTACCTGCTGTTTTAATCATTGTTTTAATGAGTTGCCTATTAATAAAAGGAACAAAAGAAAGTGCAACTGTAAATGGTTTTATTGTAGCATTAAAAGTAACTGTTGTCCTTATTTTTATTTTCTTAGGTTGGAAATATATCAATACGGACAATTACAATCCTTATATTCCTGATAATAGTGGCACTTTTGGTGAATTTGGATTTAGTGGAATTATCAGAGCCGCTGCTATTGTATTTTTCGCTTATATCGGATTTGATGCAGTGAGTACCGCAGCTCAGGAAGCAAAAAATCCAAAAAGAGACATGCCTTGGGGCATTTTAGGCTCGTTGGCTATTTGTACCGTTTTATATATCCTCTTTGCACATGTAATGACCGGGGTTACCAGTTATGCTACTTTTTCTGGTAAAGATGGCATAGCACCTGTAGCCGTAGCAATTGACCACATGGGTACAATGGATGCTTCAGGTGTCATAAAACCGGATTATCCTTGGTTGAACCGGGCAATTATTGTTGCTATTCTAGCAGGCTATGCGTCTGTAATATTGGTGATGCTTATGGGACAAAGTCGCGTTTTCTTCAGTATGAGTAAGGACGGATTGATGCCAAAGATTTTCAGCACTATAAATCCAAAAACACAAACACCAGCAAAGAATAATTTATTGTTTATGGTGTTTGTAAGCCTGTTTGCGGCATTTGTTCCAGCAAGAGTAGTGGGCGAAATGACCAGTATTGGAACCCTGTTTGCGTTCATTTTAGTGTGTATTGGCATTTGGGTAATGCGCAAAAAAATGCCAGAATTACCCAGATCATTTAAAACACCAATGGTACCATTGGTTCCTATATTAGGCATTGTAACTTGTTTATTCATGATGGTATTTCTTCCTATGGACACTTGGATACGTTTGCTAGTCTGGATGCTCATTGGTCTTGATATTTATCTTGCTTATGGAGCAAAAAATAGCTTGCTTGGAAATGGAACCACCACCAGAAAAGGAATGAAAGTAGCTCGTTATACAGGTTTGGTAATGAGTATGTTATTGGTCGTCGCCGGACTCCTACATCAATATACTGTTGGATTTGATAGTGATAGAACTTTATTGTACATCTCCATAGCATTCGCAGCTATTCACCTTTTTGTATTTGCAAATAGATTGGGAAGACCTGAACCAAAAGTAAATGAATAACAACAAGAAATATTTGAGTTAATTTAATATTGACAAAAATTGAAAAAGCCGTTCCCAATTAAGAAGGAACGGCTTTTTATTGCTTTAAACAGTTTAATTTCGCACCTCTCAAAAAAACAAATCATTTTATGGGTCGCATATTTGAAGTAAGAAAATCTACCATGTTTGCCCGTTGGGACAAAATGGCAAAAGCCTTTACCAGAATTGGAAAAGAAATAGCAATTGCTGTAAAAACAGGCGGACCTGACCCAAACACCAATGCAGCATTAAGAAGGTGTTTTGTAAATGCCAAAGGTGTAAACATGCCAAAAGATAGAGTGGAAGCAGCTATCAAAAGAGCCATGGGCAAAGACATGACCAATTATGAAGAAGTAGTTTATGAAGGGTATGCACCCCATGGCGTTGCAATATTGGTTGAAACAGCTACAGACAATCCAACACGTACTGTAGCCAATGTGCGAATGCACTTTAGAAAAGGAGACGGCAGCCTTGGCACTAGTGGGTCAGTTGCGTTTCTATTTACCAGAATGGGCGAATTCAAAATAAAAAATGAAGGAGTTGAAATGGAAGAATTGGAGCTGGACCTTATTGATCATGGTCTGGAAGAAATTGGCGAAGATTCTGAAGGTAATATAATACTTCGTACGGCATATGACGAGTTTGGCATAATGGCTAAGGCCCTAGAGGATAAGGGAATAACCCCTATCAGTGCAGAATTAACCAGAATTCCAACCACTACTGTTGATTTAAATGAAGAACAAGCTAAAGATGTGTTGGAGTTGGTTGATCGACTTGAAGAAGATGAAGACGTTCAAAAAGTCTATTATAATTTAAAATAGCCGAAAATGGCTTACCTTTATTTTCCTTTTCAATAAGGCTTTTGTATGCCTCCTTACATTGAACATAGCGATTCTGTTATCTTATTTGATGGTTACTGCAACTTATGTAGCGGTGTTGTTCAATTTGTGATTAAAAAAGACCAAAAAGGCATCTTTAAATTTGCATCCCTGCAATCAGATTTTGCAAAAGCTGTTTTAAAAACCAATGGATTAATAGATAACCAATTAGATTCATTTGTATTAATCCAAAAAGGGATACCTTTTACTATGTCAACCGCTGCACTCAAAGTAGCAAGACAACTATCTGGCTTTTACCCTTTGTTATACGCATTTATTATTGTACCCGAATTTATACGAAATTTTATTTATAAGACTGTGGCAAAATACAGATATAAGTGGTTTGGCAAAACGGAAAGCTGTTGGCTACCCCCAATAAGCGTAAAAGAAAAATTTATACCAGAAAAGGATGCAACTTATTCACCTCATTATTAATCTATAATTATTGCAAGGTGGATTGTGTCTGTTTTGGGCATATACTTATCCGAATAAACCATTTAACCTTGTAAATACATTTTTTAATCTTTTGTTCACCAAAAAACCTTTTATTGATTAAATCAGCAATTATGAAAACTAAGACAACTTTCAGAAATTGGCTTTATGTACTGGGAATGATGTTCACAGTGCTGCTATCGTCCTCAGTTGAGGCCCAAAAAAGCGGATATGCAGCAAAGTGCGCTGACTTTACAGCCACAATTACCAATGGATCAGTGATCAACTTGTGTACCGGAACGACGGTAACACTTAATTCGACTCCTGTAGTTACAGGATACACCTACCAGTGGCAAGCACAGCCAACTACTGGTGGTGCTTTTGCAAATGTATCAGGTGCAACTAGCCCAACTTATACTGCGGCTTCACTTGGAGCATATCGGGTAATTGTTTCTACCGGAAGTTGTAAAGACACTTCTGGTATTACTTCGTTAATCCGTGTTACCCTAACTGGAGGAACCATAACTCCTGCCACTACCCGTGTTTTATGTCCTGGTGAAATTGGAGGTCTGATTTCAGGCGATACCATACCAGGATTAAGCGTTGGCATTGTAAGATTTCTTTGGGAAAGAAATGAAAACAACGCCGGTTGGACAACAATAACTGGAGCAACTGATATTAGCTATCTGGTTCCCAATTTGTTTAAACCTACAAGTTTCAGAAGAGTAGCTTTAGACAATTGCGGCAACAGAGCTAATTCAAATGAAGTTTCTTTTACACTGGCTGGTCTTGTTTCTGGTGGCAAAATTGCTCCTAAAATGCAAACAGTCAACCAAGCCACTACGCCAGCACCAATTAATTCTGTTAGTCCGGCTATTGGAGGCAGTGGTACCATTTCTTATCAGTGGCAGTCTTCTAAATACGAAAAAGGACCCTATATTGATATATCCGGCGCTACGGGATTGAATTATGCACCTGGAAATTTATTACAGAATACTTATTTCCGCAGGGTTGGTAAAGATTCTCGTTGTGGCAATAATGCTATTAGTGATACCGCTGTAGTTATAGTTACTGATGCCATATTGGATGCAGGTTTCTTTACTACTGGTTCTGGTTGTATTTTTCCTGGAAAAACCGCCTCTATTTTAGAAACAGGTTTTCCTCCTTCAGGTGGAGTTCCTCCTTACATGACTCAATGGCAATCTAGTCCGGACAATCAAACCTGGACAGATATTCCTGGTGCGACAAATACCAATTATCAACCAAGCAATTTGACGCAAACAACTTATTTCCGCAAGAAAGTTACTGATGCAGTTGGAACAGTTGCTGTTACTAATTCTGTTGTTATCAATCTTATTACAAGTATATTAACCGGAGGTACTATTGCTTCTACAGCAAGTGTTGCTTGCCTAGGCTCAAATCCCGCACAAATAAGAAGTACTAGCTCACCTACAGGTGCTGCTGAGCGTCTTGGGTTCCAATGGCAATACAGCAATGTTTCTACAGGTGGAGTTTGGGTAGATATCAGTGGTCAGAATCGTGAAAACCTTATACCTGAACCGATCACTGAAAAAACAAAGTTCAGAAGATTGGCTACAGATGCTTGCGGTCCAAATACAAGATCAACGCCTTCTAATGAAGTTGAAATAGACATCAGACCAGCCCTTATACCTGGAGACATTTCTCCAACAGCTCAGGTTATCCGTCCGGGAGTTGTACCACAACAATTAACAAATACAACAAGCCCTTCAGGTGGCACAAATTCTTATACCATCTCATGGGATAGTGCTTCCGCAGCAATCGGACCTTTTACTACGCTCGGATCACAAACTGCGCTTAGCTACCAACCTACAGCATTGCAGCAAAGTGCCTATTACAGAAGAGTTGTAATGGATAATAACTGCCTTGCAGTAAAATATACTTATGTAGTGGAGGTTTTTGTAAATACTGCACCGGGAGTTAATGGCGGAACACTTTCAGGTTCTCAGTGTGTATTCCCTGGAAACAGACCATCACGTATAAATGGTACAACACCTACAGGTGGAACTGCCCCTTATACTTATAGCTGGGAAAGAAGAAATGGAACTTCAACAAATTGGTTTGTAATAACTGGTGCTACAGCCATTAGTTACCAACCGCCTGTGCTTTCGCAAACAGCTTCTTTTAGAAGAAAAGCTACGGACATTTACGGTGATTTCGCATATTCTACAACAATCACAATCACATTAAATAATACACCACTTGGTGCAGGCACTATTGCAGCTACAACTTCTGGTTCGATCTGTACAGGTACAATTCCTGGCATCATTCAAAGTGTAACGCCATATTCTGGATTTGGTGAAAATCCAACATACCAATGGCAAAGTATAGTTACAGGTGGTATTTGGACTAATATTTCTGGCGCAAATGCTGCTTCTTATCAACCTACTGCATTTACCCAAAAGATAACATATCGTAGAGCAGCATCAGATATGTGTAGCGGAGTTACTCGTTTTGCATACTCAAATGAGGTTACTTTTGATGTAGCGGTTAATGTAAGACTATTGAATGGTCTTGTAGATGGTCCATTCATCACTTGCGCAGGTTCTGCACCCGGTCTTATTAGAAGTGTGTTGGATGCTTGCGGTCGTGGAAATGTAAACTACCAATGGCAGTTTGACAATGGTGGTACTTGGTCTGATATCTCTGGAGCTACTTCTGCTTCTTATTCTCCTACAGCTATCACAGCTAATACTGTTTATCGCAGATTGGTTTCTGATGCTTGTGGAAATACTGGTTCAAGCAATAGTGTAGAAATTTACATTTATCCAGCTATTGAGCCGGGTGTAATTGGTGCTGAAACCCAAACAGTTTGTGGTAACCAAACACCTGCAGCTATCAGCTTGCTTACGAATTGTCACTATACTGATGGAGTAGTCTCTTACATGTGGCAGACTTCCGCAAACAGCAATGGTCCATGGACTGATATTACTGGTGCAACCACTAATACTTATGCTCCTGGCCCAGCTACAGCTACTGCATACTACAGGTTGATGGTTAAGAGTACTACTTGTTCTTTTGAAGCATTTACCAATGTTGCATCTGTAATTGTAAATACAAATTGCAGACCTGTAGCAGGAAGCAGATCATCTATCATCTCTGAAACAGCAACTGACAGCAAAGTATTTCCAAATCCATTAACTGGAAATTCCGTTCAAGTAAAGCTTGAAAAAGCTGGCAAAGCAAATGTAAGAGTTGTAAATGCTGAAGGATCTATGGTTCCGGTATCTATATTTCAAAATGGCATCAATCAAATGAAAGTATCATTTCAACAAAAACCGTCAAAAGGTGTTTACCTGATGACAGTGTTTGAAGGGAATACTTCATGGACTAAGAAAATAGTAGTTCAATAAAATAAACGTTCACTAAATAAAAAAGCCGCTGCAGGATAAATCTTGCAGCGGCTTTTTTTATTCATACTACTATCGAACAATTATATATTTAGAAAAAAGTATAAACAATTACCTTTTATTCTTACTTTTATTATTCCAAACCATTCTAACATATCAGCGGCTTATCAAAATAAGTCAATCTACTGTTGAAATTGTTTGTTCGTATTATCCAATATTCTCTGATCATTGTGGATTTTTTTCACCAACTAATTGCTTAGTTTACTAGTGAAAATAACCTGCAAAAAACAGCTACTTTTTCAGTAAAATGAAACCATTTATGTTGAAGCAAGCAATGTTTTAAATAGAAATAAAATTTTTAAATAAATCACTAATCATCTAACAACTTTCCAAACATTTTCAAAAACACAAAATCAACATCATGAAAAAATTCTTATTGCTATCTGCTTTTGCAATTGCCTGCATTTCTGTAAATGCAACCGTCCGTACCGTAAGTAATTTTCCGTCAAATGTAGCACAGTTCAATGCTATAGATCCTGCTGTTGCAGCTTCGGCTGCGGGTGATACTATTTTAGTGCAGGGTTCCCCAATAGATTATGCCGTCTTTACTCTAGACAGAAAAGTTACCATAATCGGACCGGGATGGTCACCTAACAAACAATTAGGTTTTACTGCAAAGGTAAATGGCTTAAATTTTTCTTCTGCTGCTGCCTCTGGAACAGAAATTCAAGGTTTAGTTTTTAATGGTGAAATAAATCAGGCGAATGACTTTAATCTAGACAACATACGTTTTATTAGAAATCATTTTGAAGTGAATGTTTCCTTATCCATAAATAGAAATAATAGCACTTATTCTAACTTCTTGTTTGAAGGCAATTTATTTTCTGAAAGCAGAATTACAGGTGCTAGTGTTGCTAATTATTCTAATTTTCTTATTCAAAACAATATTTTTATGAGGTTTGGTACTACTGGTGGGTCTTTGACTGGATTTTTTAAAACAAATAACATACTTTTTAATCATAATTTATTTTATGGTGGTGGTGCAATTTTCTTTAATCGAGGAGATGGAGAGAATAGATTTTTATCGCTTACCAATAACATATTCGTAAATGTAGATGTTAATACTTCTATATCTAGCAGTATCTTTAGCAATAACATTACTTTTAATTGCGCAAACAATGCCCCTTGGAACAACAATAGCAATGTGAACTCAGGAAACACCAATATTGAAAACCAAGATCCTCAAATGGCAGATCAGGCTGTGGTAAATGCAGGTACTAATAATCCCTTGGCAAACTTTACCGTAGCAGCAGGTCCGGCAAACAATTCAGGTAGCGATGGAAAAGACAGAGGTTTATTGTTTGATGCAACAGGTAGCCTTAATTGGATTAATAGCCGCATGGCACGTCTTCCATTCATCAATATTATGGATATCATCAACCCTACACTAGCACCGGGAGGAAATGTTCAGGTAACGGTAGAAGCAAAAACCAATAACTAGAACACAATGCTCAATTGTAATAAAGTTGGGCACACCTTATTTGGTTTTTTACATTTCTCTGAACATTCAACAATGTAGTTTAGAAAGTTTATAAATTTTCTGGCGCATTTTAAAAATAATATTTATGAAATGGATACTTCTATTTTGCCTTTCTGTATGCATTTTGTATGCAAAGGCACAGAATATAACAAAGGCGGAGTTTTTCTTTGATGCGGACCCAGGTCCGGGAAAGGGTTTGCCTGTACCTGTTAATAATCCTGGAACTACAGTAAACCTATCATTTACAGCATCAACTACGGGTTTGAGTGCAGGATTTCATTCATTGAATTTTAGAACCCGAATGGGGGATTCTACTTGGGGACATTATGAAAGTAGGTCATTTTTTATAAGTGGAAGTACAACAAATGCTACTGGTATTAACAGAGCCGAATTTTTTATTGATACCGACCCCGGTGCAGGAAAAGGTATCCCTATGAATATAGGAGTGGCTGGAAGAACAGTCAATTTCACAAGTCCATTTATTGCTTTAACCAACTTACAACCTGGTTTTCATACATTGTGTGTAAGAACTCGCGATGCAGAAAAGAAATGGGGATTTTACGAGGCAAGATCATTTTTTATAAGTGGAAATGTAGCCAATAGTCCTAACATTACGGCTGCAGAGTCTTTTGTAGATATAGATCCGGGGCCAGGATTGGGGGCACCCATAACTGTTGGCACCAATGGAACTACTGTTAATTTTACAGCTTCTATTCCTACAGCTTCTCTTACCCAAGGTTTTCATTTCCTTAGCATTCGCACCAAAGGGGCGGATGGTAAGTGGGGGCATTTTGAAACTCGTGGGTTTTATGTAACCGCTGCCGCTAATAATTTACCCAACATTGTAGCCGGTGAATTTTTCTTAGATGTTGACCCCGGTGTGGGCAATGGATTTAAACTTCCGATTACAACTCCTGCAGCAACCGTAAATGAGGGTTTCATTTGCGACATTCCTGCCAATACTCCATCAGGTGATCACATGCTGTTTATCAGGGTTCAAAATCTCGATGGTCATTGGAGCCATTGGGATAGTGTATTGGTTACGGTAGATGCTTCGCAATCGCCATCGTCAATTACTTGCACTCCTGCTAATCTTACTCCTTGTCGCAATAGTACATTCAATGTAAACTTTAGTACTTCAGGTTTGTTTGGTGTAGCACGCAATGTCTTTACTGCTCAGTTGAGCGATGCCAATGGCAGCTTTGCCAATCCTGTAGTAATTGGTACAAAAAACAGTTTGCCATCCGGTGTAAATACACCCAATTCAATATCGGTGACGATTCCAGCCAATATGCCTAATGGTACCAATTACAGAATTAGAATACTCAGCAGTGCGCCGGCATTTAGTGGTGATACTAGTACAGCACTGCGAATAATGACACCTGGCAGACCCACCATTACAGCTAACAGACCAATCGTTTTTTGTGAAGGTGATAGTGTAGTGCTGACGAGTAGCCCAGCAAGCAGTTTCCTATGGAGCAATGGAGCCTCTACTCAAAGCATTATTGTAAAAGCAAGTGGCAAGTTTAGTTTAACGGTATTCAATGCAGCAGGTTGCCTATCTAGTGCTGCAGATTCTGTAACGGTCACGGTGAATTCATTACCTGCTAAACCAACCATTTCTGCCAATAGACCATTAACTTTCTGCCTGGGCGATAGTGTGATATTGAGATCGAGTGAACCGACCAACATCAGGTGGAGTACAGGTGCTACCAGCGTTACAATAAAGGTAAAAACCGGTAATAATAATTTTGCTGTTACTTCTACCAATGCAAACGGTTGCCAAAACACCTCAGACTCAACTAGAGTTACTGTAAATAGTTTGCCTCCTGTGCCTATTATTGATGCAGATAAACCCTTTCCAATCACATTCTGCGATGGAGACAGTGTTACCTTAAGGGCACGTATTCCCGGCGGTCTTTTGTGGAGCAATGGGGCTATTTCGCCAAGTATAAAGGTGAAAACAAATGAGACTATTACTGTTACAAAAACAAACGGGAATGGGTGTAAATCTACCTCATTACCTACGGTTGTTACGGTCAAAGCATTACCTGCTGTTCCTATTGTAATAGCAAATAAGCCAACAACTATATGTAACGGAGATAGTGTACTCCTTACTGCCAATACCAATGTAGGTTTGTTGTGGAGTACCAATGATACTAGTCAAAGTATAACAGTAAAAACAGCGGGTCCATTTTTTGTAACAACAACCAATGCAGATGGCTGCAAGGCAACTTCTGCTAGCACATCGTTAACGGTTAATCCTGTGCCTGCAACGCCAAGAATTACAATAAGCCAAGGTTCTAATGCTATTTGTCAAGGCGATAGTATAATACTTAAATCAAGTGCCATTGGTGGTAATGTGTGGAGCAATGGAGCAACTACAGATAGCATTGTTGTAAAAACTGCCGGAGCATTTAGTGTAAAGGTTACCAGCAATTTTGGATGTACATCTGCCAGCTCTTCCGTGATAAATGTAACAGTAAATGCGCTTCCTCCTGTTCCAACTATTTCCATTATTGGATCAACCACATTCTGTCTTGGAGATAGTGTTACACTGAGAGCAAATGCTGGCAGCAATATCGTTTGGAGTACAGAAGAAAGCACCAGGAGCATCGTAGTTAAAACTTCAGGAAGTTTTAATGTAACCCGTTCAAATGCCAATGGCTGTAAAGCCACCTCTTTGCCAGTAGTGGTTACAGCAAATCCTTTGCCTCCCATTCCTACTATTACACCAAATGGTCCTACTACCTTTTGCGATGGAGATAGTGTAGAATTAACTTCTAATGCTACTATTAGCAATTTATGGAGCAACAATGATACTACACAAAGCATAAAAGTAAAAGTAAATGGCAATTTTTTAGTGACGGCTATTGATCTAAATGGTTGTAAAACTACCTCCTTGCCAACTACAGTTGTAGTTAACCCAATACCTCCCACTCCAACTATTTCAATAACTGGAAATACAACTTTCTGCCAGGGCGATAGTGTAACGCTAACATCAGAAGCAGCATCAGGAAATGTATGGAGCAATGGGGAAACATCCCAAAGCATTAAAGTAAGGACATCGGGAACCTTTACCGTATCGGTAAATCTATTGGGATGTTCATCTCCACTTTTTGCACCGGTAATTGTAACTGTAAATCAGGTGCCCCCAACGCCAACTATATCCTCAAGTAAACCACTTACTTTCTGCAATGGAGACAGTGTGATACTGAGGTCAAGTGCTGCTGTAGGAAATGTATGGAGCAATGGAGATACTTCCAGAAGCATAACTGTTAAAAACAGCAGTAGTTTTACGGTTACCAAAATTAATTCAACAGGTTGTTCAGCTACTTCTGCACCAACAGTTGTTACTGTAAATCCTATACCGGCAACACCAACAATTACTGTTGTTGGCAATACAACTTTCTGTCAGGGCGATAGTGTGATGCTGATTTCCAGTGATGCAACAGGTAATGAGTGGAGTAATGGAGCGATTACCCAAAGCATAAAAGTAAAAACCACAGGAACGTTTTCTGTAATATCCAGTGCATTGGGCTGTTCTTCTGCAGCTTCTGTTCCAGTAAGTGTAGTAGTAAATCCAATTCCAGCTACACCAACAGTTACAGCTAGTGGTCCAACTACCTTTTGTTCAGGCAGTTCAGTTACCTTAACTTCTAGTGCTACATCCGGCAACGTATGGAGTACAGGAGCTATATCCAATACATTAAGGGTGACAACGGGTGGTAGTTTTTCTGTAAGAGCTACTGCATTGGGTTGTTCATCTTTAGCCTCTATACCCGTAGTTGTTACTGTAAATAGTTTACCAGCCAAGCCTACCATTTCAGCAAACGGCCCTACAACGTTCTGTCAGGGAGATAGTGTTTTGTTAATTGCTAATGTTTCTACAGGTATAAAATGGAGTACAAAAGAAACAACCCAGATAATTAAAGTAAAAACCGGGGCAAAATTTACAGTCACTAGAACAGGGGCTAATGGTTGTACGAACACATCACTTGTAACACTAGTTACTGTAAATCCTTTACCTGCAACACCAACTATTTCTCCAAGTGGAATACAGAGTATTTGTCAGGGTGAAAGTTTGATTTTAACTTCAAGTCCTTCCTCAATTTATGTTTGGAGTACAGGTGCTATTTCTCAAAGTATCACCATATCAAATGCGGGTAATTTTTCTGTGAAAGTAAAAGATGCAAATGGATGTACTTCATTAGAATCTTCCGTTACTACAGTATCAGTAAAACCATTACCAACTGTAAATGCAATAACCGGAACGGCAAATGTTTGTATTGGAAGTACAAGACAATTATCAAATACTACCATAGGTGGTGTATGGTCTTCATTGTCCCCGGGAATAGCCACTGTTTCTTCCTCAGGAATTGTAAAAGGAATATCTGCAGGTACAGCAATGATTAACTACACAGTAACTGGAATAAATGGTTGCAGTAAGAGCGCAAGCTTTAGCATGGGGGTAAATTCATTACCCTCTATTACTAATATCATTGGGGACACTTCTGTTTGCCAGGGATCAACAACAAGGCTGGCTAATTTAACAGGAGGAGGCACATGGAGTAGTTCTAAAACAGGTACAGCTACAATCAGTTCTACAGGTGTTGTTACAGGCATTTCTAGCGGCACTACTGCTATCACATACAAGGTAGGTCCAAACTCAAATGGATGTAGTAGCGTAGTAACCATGAACTTTACTGTACATGGGCAACCATCTGTAGGTACCATTACCGGTAATACAACGGTGTGTGTTGGCAGAACTATCCAATTAAGTATTTCAACACCAATAGGAAGCTGGTTTTCCAGCAATGGTAATGCGACTGTAAATATTTCTTCAGGTTTAGTCACAGGTGTTCAAGTAGGAACATCAACAATAACCTTTAGATCTTTAATAAATAGTTTTGGTTGTAGTAATACAACATCCAAAATAGTAACCATTCTTGCTCCATGCTTTGCTATAGCAAAAGCAAGTTTAATAGAACCAATTGCTACTGAAACAATGAAAGTCTCCATCTACCCCAACCCAACGGGCAATGTTTTCAATGTGCAGGTAAAAGCCCCCAAGCAAGAAAGCATCAACATAAGGGTTTTGGATGTAAATGGTAAAACCGCTTTTGCCGCCAAAGGAATGCCGGGACAAGTGTTTCACTTTGGTGAGCAATTGAAAGCAGGAACATATTTGGTTGAAGTAAGACAAGGAGAAGAAGTGATAACCGTAAAGGCTGTGAAGGTGAGGCAATAGGTGAAACGTGAGAGGTGAACGGTGAAAGGTCAATTCGCCTGTCCACTGGGGCGGAGTGAGTGGTGAATGGTGAATGCTTGTCCGCCGGGGCGGAGTGAGTGGTCACAACCTCAAACTTCGAACATCAAACAATTAAAAGCCGCTGCAGGATAAATCTTGCAGCGGCTTTTAATTTATTCAGCCATCATTTCCTGAACCACTTCAATGATGTCCTCCGCATTTGGCTTACTAAAATAATCCCCATCACTACCATAAGCGGGTCTGTGGGCCTTTGCAGTCAGGGTACGGGCAGCAACATCCAGCCAGCGGTAACCGCCTTGCTGCTCTATCACTTGATTGTACATATAGGCTGCTGCTCCACCCGGCACATCTTCATCCACAAATAAAATTCTATTGGTTTTCTTTAGAGACTCTACAATGCTATGATTTAGATCAAATGGCAATAAAGTCTGAACATCTATAATCTCGCAACCAATACCCATCGCTTGTAAAGTGTTGGCTGCATCATCTATTATCCTAAGTGTTGATCCATAAGAAACAATGGTAACATCCGCTCCGTCTCTTACTATTTCCGGCTTGCCTAGTGCCACCGTATAGTCTAGTAAGTTAGCGGGCAGTTTTTCCTTCAAACGATAACCATTCAAACATTCAATAACCAATCCCGGGTCATTAGAAAGTAATAAGGTGTTGTACATGCCTGCTGCCTGCACCATATTTCGTGGCACACATACATACATGCCACGAAGCGCATTGATGATCATGCCCATTGGGGAACCACTGTGCCAAATACCTTCTAACCTATGACCTCGTGTTCTCACAATTAACGGACAACTTTGTTGTCCCTTTGTCCTGTAATGGATGGTGGCTACATCATCGCTCAATGGTTGAAGCCCGTATAAGAGATAATCAAGGTATTGTATTTCTGCTATTGGCCTAAGTCCCCTCAATGCCATACCCAAACCTTGTCCCATTATGCTCAATTCTCGAATACCTGTATCAAAAATTCGGTGATTGCCATGCTTCTCCTGTAAACCCGAAAAGCCCTGGTTTACGTCCCCTATTTTTCCGACATCTTCTCCAAATGCAACCACTTTGTCGTTATTGGTAAACAACAGATCAAAATACTGATTGAGCACTTCATATCCATTTATTGTAACGCTGTCATCATTGTACAACGGACTTACTTCGGGTACTTTTAAGGCAGATTTTGGCCCTTCATTGTAAAGACAAGAATTATAATGTGCAGCATTTTCTGCTTTCAAACTTTTATAATAATTTCTGATATCATCTTGCAAAGGATCCATTTGAAGAACCCCTGCCATTGTTTTCATCATATCTCTACGCATCGGCTCCCTCAGTTGTTTAAGCTCACTTATCTGTCTTTCATATTTTCCGGGTCCGGAATTTTCCAGCAATGTGATGGTTCTCGCAACTTGTTCTTTTATTGGTTGTATGTATTTTTCCCAGGCAAGGTTCTTACTTTCTCTAACCGCATCTTTAGCTTTAACTTCTATTTCTATTAATTCCTCCTCAGAAGCCAACCCATTTGCAATCAGCCATTCCCGCATTTTTTTTATACAATCCCATTCTTTCTCCCATTCCAGTCGCTCAGTAGATTTATACCTTTCGTGACTACCGCTTGTTGAATGCCCTTGAGGCTGGGTCAATTCTTCAATATGAAACAATGCAGGCTCATGCGTTTCTCTCATCTCGGCAAGCGCCACTTCAAATGTCTCGCACATACCGGCATAATCCCATCCCTTCAATTTATAAATATTGATCCCATTGGTCAGTTTTGTTTTTTGAAAACCAGCCAATGCTTCCGAAATAGATCCTTTCGTTGTTTGATATTGTTTGGGTACTGAAATTCCATAGCCATCATCCCAAACAAAAACTGCAAGCGGTACCTGCAATACGCCTGCAGCGTTCATTGTCTCCCAAAAATTGCCTTCGCTTGTACTGGCATCCCCAATGGTACAAAAACAAATCTCGTTTCCATTAGTACTCAGTCCTTCAATGCTTGAATGGTCTGTAGAAGACCGAAATGCCTTAGAAGCCAAAGCAAGACCTAATGCCCTGGCCATTTGGCCTGCTGTAGGTGCAATGTCGCTTGAAATATTTTTGCGATTTACCAAATCAAGCCAGTCGCCATGCTCATCAACAAACTTAGTAGCAAAGTGGGCGTTCATTTGCCTTCCTGCACTAAATGGATCATGATTTACATTAGGGTCTGCATACAATTGAGCAAAAAACTGTTCTACAGTAGCCAATCCTGAAGAAAACATGAAAGTTTGATCACGATAATAACCTGACCGAAAGTCCCCATTTTTAAAAAATTTTGCCATAGCCACCTGTGCTACTTCTTTTCCGTCTCCAAAAATTCCAAACTTTGCCTTTCCAGTTAATACCTCTCTCCTTCCTAAAAGGGATATTTCTCTGCTAAGGACTGCAATGCTGAAATCTTGCAAAACTGCATCCCTAAAACTATCGTACGACATAACTTCTTCGTTCACAGTACTGTTCATATCAGATTTTTCGTTGTCAAGCATGTTGATTGGTAATTTTTTTGTTAACGCAGATGATTGATTAAACAATTATAAAATTAAAAATCCAACTTTACCGTTTAATCAAATGAAATAGTTTTATTAAATCAATAATTACAAAGTAAATTGAATTTGGCATAATTTTTAGCTATTAAAAACAATAACTTTAAAAAATTAAATTTTCGCATCAAATGAAAAAAATTTCACTACTAATTAGCAGCCTTTTTTTTGCATTTATAATCAATGCTCAAACAACAACGCCAGTAACTGAAGAAAAGCAAACACCCAAAGTAGATATTGCTACCGTTTTACAAATCAATGAGACAGATCACGATTTTGGAAAAATTCCTTATGGTAAACCTGTTGAATTTGATATCACCATTAAGAATATCAGCAAGGATTCTGTAAAAGTTGACAATGTAAAAGTAGGTTGCGGATGTACCACTCCAAGATATGAGCAAGGAAAAGCATATGCTGCCGGAGAATCTTTTAAAATTACTTTAGGATTTAGTGGTTATGCAGATGGTCCATTTGAAAAAGGTGTCGATTTATTTTTCAATAATGGTCAGACCCAACACATTAAATTTCATGGTACAGGATATAAAGTGCCAGAAACCCCTGCCCCTGCTAATGGAGCAGTTCAAAAGTTAAAAGAAGCCGGTAAATAATTCTAATTTTTAAAATAAACAAACATCAAAAAAAATGAAAAAATCACTATTCGTTGTAGCAGCTTTATTAAGCTTAACATTCGGTTACAGTCAAACAAAAAAACCAGTAGCTAAAAAAATAGCCACTACCCAATCTGCATCTAAGGCATCAACCAAAGTAGCAGAAGTAAAAGCAGCTGAAGTTACACCAGCAGAAGAGGCTGCACCAGTAGCAGGGAAAGCCCCTGTAGAATTTTCTGAAGCTAAACACAGTTTTGGAAAAGTACCACAAGGAGTTCCTGTAACTTATTATTTCAGTTTCAAAAATACTTCAAGTACACCAGTAGTAATTGAAAGCGCTACTGCGCAATGCGGATGTACAACTCCTGAATATCCAAAAGGAGCAATTGCAAAAGGAACATCAGAAAAAATCAAGGTTACTTACAATGCAGCGTCCATGGGATCATTTACAAAGCAGGTAACTATTAAAGTAGCAAAATATGCTGACCCGATTATTTTGACAATTGATGGAGAAGTATTGCCAAAAGAAGAGAAAAAAGAAGGTGGGAAATAATCCATCAACATATAAAAATAGAAAGACCGCCTCATTAGGCGGTTTTTTTATTTAGTTCCTTCGTTAAATAACTTATCGCATATATCTTTACGGCATGTTAACAATCAGCCAACGCGGACAGGCTATGCCTGCTTCTCCCATAAGAAAGCTAGTTCCATATGCAGAATCTGCCAAAAGAAGAGGGCTTCATGTTTATCATTTAAACATTGGCCAACCCGATATTGAAACGCCAAAAATGGTATTGGATGCCGTAAGAAAAAGCGATTTTACCGTTTTGGAGTATAGCCATAGTGCCGGTAACGAAAGTTATAGAAAGAAACTGGTTAAATATTATGCATCTGTCGGTATCAAAATTACACACAATGATATCATTATAACCACGGGTGGGAGCGAAGCCATTCTTTTTGGTTTCATGGTATGTCTTGATGCAGGAGATGAGGTAATTATTCCGGAACCCTTTTATGCCAATTACAATGGATTTGCTGTAGAAGCTGGCATCAATGTAATTCCCATAACTTCTCATATTGAAAATGGATTTGCCCTACCCCCTATTGAAGATTTCGAAAAAGTAATTACCTCCAAAACTAAGGCTGTTGTTATCTGCAATCCAAACAATCCAACCGGCTATTCATATAGCAAGCAGGAAATGGAACAATTGAAAGCCCTAATAAAAAAACACAACCTTTTTCTTTTTTCAGATGAGGCTTATCGTGAATTTACGTATGAAGGACAACAATTTAGTGCCATGCATTTGGAAGGAGTAGATGACAACGTTGTATTAATGGATACCATCAGCAAAAGATACAGTGCATGCGGTGGTCGTATAGGCGCATTTGTCACTAAAAATAAATCACTGATTGATGCTACAATGAAATTTGCGCAAGCAAGGTTAAGCCCTCCTAGTTTTGCACAAAAAGCAGGAGAAGCCGCAGTTGATTTACCCGGTGATTACTTTGATACCATTAAAGCTGAATACCAAAGCCGCAGAGACCTGATCGTTAAAAGGTTAAATGCTATGCCGGGCGTTTTTTGCCCCAATCCAGGCGGCGCATTTTATGCAATGGCAAAATTACCTATAGATGATAGCGATGTATTTTGTCAGTGGCTATTAGAAAGTTTTGAATATGGCGGCGCCACCATCATGTTGGCCCCTGCAACCGGTTTTTATGGCACCACAGGATTAGGTAAACAGGAAGTCAGACTGGCTTATGTTTTAAATCTTTCAGCCATCAACAGTGCCATGGATTGCTTAGAAAAAGCATTAAAACAATATCCTGGCCGAAGTTTGTAATTGTTGAATTCAATAAAAAGAGTCCTGCTTACATCAGGACTCTTTTTATGCCAATAATTTTTTTTCTCCACGCATTGAAAAATGAGGTAATCTAACTTTCAAAAATTGGGTGGTCTGACTTTTGCAAAGCATTTGATAAATAATCAAACAAAATGAAAAAGTTAAACTTTACCTTATTTCTTCTAATGGCTGCTTTGTTAGTACAAACTAAAGGATTTACTCAAAGCAGTGCAATTGGCATTTTTGCTACAACAACCGAATATCTGGGAGATTTAAATCACAAAAGATATGATGTTTACAAATTTAAATCTGTCAAAGTTGGAGGAGCTATCTCTTTGCAGCAATATTTAAATTCCTCTTTTAACCTGGTAGAAATGGTATCCTATAACAGATTGCAATACCAGACTGGAATGAAAGATACAGGCGTATCTGCAAACTTTGCAACTGCCAATGTAATGCTCAAATATAAATTTAACAACGGTTATATTTTGGGCGAAAACTCATTCATTGCG
This sequence comes from Segetibacter sp., assembly GCA_031424295.1. GTDB lineage: Bacteria > Bacteroidota > Bacteroidia > Chitinophagales > Chitinophagaceae > Segetibacter. Next base: position 35,338 of record JANPHE010000013.1, read on the forward strand.
CCCTACATTACAGGCGGAGGCGGTGCAACGTATGTAAATTCCAAGGCCTATTTTTTCGACAAAAATCAGGGTGTAATCACTAAGGGTAAAACAGTTCCCAACCTTCTATTTGGTGCAGGTGGTATTCTTAGACTGTCTGATCGTGTTGGATTAGAGTATTCTGCATTATACAATATTCCTATGTATGACAATTGGGATAACAATACAGGAGGTAAAAATGATTGGTATTTACAACATAGCGCAGGCATTTATTTTACTATGGCTAAGGCAAAGGATACAGATAAGGACGGCGTTTCTGACAAGAAAGATAAATGCCCTAATACACCTGAAGGCATTCAAGTTGACTCATATGGTTGCCCAGTGGATACAGATTTAGATGGTACGGCAGATTACCTTGATAAGTGTCCTCGAGAAGCAGGAACAATAGAAATGAAGGGATGTCCTGATACAGATAAAGATGGCATTTCAGACTTTGATGATAAATGCATTGCAGTTCCCGGTCTTCAAAAATTTGCTGGCTGTCCAGACACTGACCAAGATGGAGTTGAAGATTCCAAAGACAATTGTCCAAACACCATTGTAGGCACACCTGTAGATATGAATGGATGTCCGGTAGATGCCGATGGCGATAAGGTGCCAGATAATCTTGACAAATGCCCCAATACTCCTAGTGGTATGGTGGTAGATGCAAATGGCTGCCCTGCTGATGGCGACAAAGATGGCGTACCGGATATTTTAGACAAATGCCCGAATACTGAAAAGGGAATATCTGTAGATGAGGATGGATGTCCAAGAGATACTGATAAAGATGGGATACCAGACCATTTAGACAGATGCCCATCAACGCCAGCCCCAGGAACAATCAATGGCTGCCCTGTCGTAAAAGAAGAAATAAAAAAACGATTGAAATTTGCCACAAGAGGTATTTTCTTTGAAACTGGAAAAGCAACCTTAAAGCAAGAATCAAATGCAAAATTGGATGAAATCGTTGATATTATTAATCAGTATCCGGATTATAACCTGAGACTTGCTGGACATACAGATAATGTTGGTTCTGAGGAAAGTAATCAAGTGTTATCACAGGCTAGAGTTGATGCGGTAAAATCTTACCTAACGAGCAAAGGTATTAAAGAAGAAAGGTTAGACGCTACAGGATTTGGAGAATTAAAACCAATATCAACAAACAAAACAGCTATTGGCAGATCACAAAACAGAAGAGTAGAAATGGATTTATATCTTAAATAAATAGAACCATATTGAATTGGTGAGAGAGGTTGCACTTAAAAATGCAGCCTCTTTTTTACATGTATCAATAAACAACCATCATTGAACACTTCATTAGGTATCATGTTCCTGCATTTCATGTGTTGATAAATATCAATCCATTTGGGGTGATTTTTATACTAACAGTTGTTAACTTTTTATATTGGGTTACCTTTTTGCCATAACGGTATTAAACATGAATAAAAATAAATAAACATGGTACAGAAGACATACTTTAAAACAAAAGATTACTGCAAAGTTAAATTCACATTTAATTTGGAAGATGCTGAAACGGTTGAAATCCTTGGTCTTAATAGTGATTGGGAAAACTCCATCGTAATGAGCAAAAAGAAAGATGGAACATTCAGTTCTGAAGTATCCTTACCTAAAAATTCAGAGCACGAATTCAAATACAGGGTAAACGACAACATGTGGGTAAGTGAACCAGAAGCAGACAAAGAAATTTCGAATAGCTACGGTGGAAGCAATAGCGTAATCGTATTATAATTCTACATTCTTACGTAATTCAGGTAGTAATATTAGATTTTTTGATCCCTAGTCTAATATTGCTCCTGTTTTATTTTTTAGGCTAGTGCGTACCACATTTACTTCGAATTTCGAGGTAGGCCTTTTTTATTAAATACCTACCAACACGCTCAAATGTTTATTCTAACTTATGACTGATGTTGGTTGAATGAAAATAAATTGTTGACATTAAAAGTGCAATTTTTAGTAGGAAAACTGTTTCTTCGTAATATTAGCCAAATGTTAGGCGTCTTTACTACATGAAAGATTTCAAAAAATATTACATCATACCGGCTGAACCTATAGAAGTTTACATTGCTTTGACAAATCCTGCAACCATTCAACTATGGACAGGCGAAAAAGCAGAGATGAGCACCACCCCCAATACGGAATTTTCTCTGTGGGAAGATAGCATCGTTGGTAAAAATCTGGAATTTGAGGAAGGGAAAATGATTGTTCAACAATGGTATTTTGACCAGGACGAACCTTCTATTGTTACTATTAAACTACACGAGCACAAAAACGGCACCTCCGTAGAACTTCGCCACACAAACATTCCGGAAGAAGAATTTGATTTAATTGTAGAGGGGTGGAATGATAGCTATTTTGCTTCACTTTTAGAATTTTATCAATAAAAAAAGGCACCTCCTCTATTTATACAAATCACTTTTTTTACAAAAACTTCCTCTAATTCATTTTTTTGCCCTAATTTTGGACGAAATTTAAGAAACAGTCGAAAATCATGCTACAAGAAATTGCAAAAGATGAGGGAATGGTCAGGGAAATTCTTTCTACTGCCAAACGTCTGTTTGCCCAGCATGGATTGAAGAAAACGACGATGGAAGACATTGCCAATGCTATGGGAAAAGGAAAAAGTACTTTGTATTATTACTTCCCTGGCAAAACAGAAATTTTTCAAGCTGTAGTAGATGAAGAAATGCGCAACCTACTTAGGTTTACAAGGCAAGCTATCAACATGGCAACTACAGCAAGAGAAAAACTAAAAGCCTATTGTAGAACGAGAGTAAGTGTAATGGACAAATTTCAGAATTTAAGTCTGGTAGTTTACGAAGAGATTTTCAACCATATAGGCGACATTTTAAAGCTGAAGCAAAAGCACGACGAAATACAAATTGAATTGATAAAGGAGATCATTAAAGGCGGCGTACAATCAGGAGAGTTTAAAGATTTGGCAGAGAATGATATGGAGTTATTTTCATGTGCATTGGTTGTTTCATTCAGAGGCTTAGAATTACCAATTGCAGTGTCTAAAACAATAAGAAGCTCTGAGCATGGCGCTGATTTATTGGTAGATATAATGGTTGACGGAATAAAATCAAGAGAAAGAAAGTTGGACGAAAAAACGTATTTAGTCAAAACGATTGAAAAAAATTAGCACTTTTGTTTAGTCTTTTTGATTATTAGTTATCAGATAGTAAAGCGATGAGGAAAAGAGGTAACGATTACTTTTATAATTATATTTACACTAAGAACTTTTTGCTTTAAAAATTGTCTTCTTTTTCATGGTAATAAATACCTTAAAGAATTTTTATATTATATTGTAAATATTGTGTGACTCAAAAACAAACAGGAAATGCAGAAAAAACTACATAAGAAGATTGAACAATTTCAGGACGCTGCAGTGATTAAAGCTCAAGGAGTTTATCCTTATTTTCGGGTAATTGAATGTGGTCAGGATACTGAGGTCGTTCTGAATAACAGGAAAGTATTAATGTTTGGTTCCAACTCTTATTTGGGGCTTACTAACCACCCTAAGATTGAAGAAGCTTCAAAAAAAGCAATTGATAAGTATGGTACAGGATGTGCGGGATCACGTTTTTTAAATGGTACACTTGATATTCATATTGAACTTGAGCAAAAACTTGCAAGGTATGTGAACCGCGAATCTGCCCTACTATTTAGCACGGGCTTTCAAGTAAATCTTGGCGTGCTTAGTTGCATGACTGGGAGGAATGATTATTTAATATTGGATGAATACGATCACGCCTCCATTATTGATGGTGCACGTTTGTCATTTTCCAAAATAATCAAATACCGGCACAATGATATGGCGGATTTAGAGCAGAAGCTATCTTTGCTTCCTGAAAGTGCTGTAAAGCTGTTGGTTGTTGATGGTATTTTTAGTATGGAGGGTGATCTTGTAAAGCTGCCTGAAATAGTAGAAATAGCTGAAAAGTACGGTGTCAACATAATGGTTGATGATGCCCATAGCCTTGGTGTAATTGGCGAATTAGGCGCAGGCACAGCCTCCCACTTTGGACTAAATGATAAAGTAGATCTTATTGGTGGTACTTTCAGTAAATCATTTGCCTCTTTAGGAGGATTTATTGCAGGTGATGAAGTACTTATTGATTACCTTAAACACAAAGCACGTTCACTTATATTTAGTGCTAGCATGACTCCTGCTTCTGCAGCTAGTGTAATTGCTGCATTGGAAATCATACAAGCTGAACCAGAAAGAATAGAACAACTTTGGGCCAATACCCGATATGCAAAACAATTGCTGATAGAAGAAGGATTTGAAACAGGCGTATCCGAAAGTCCAATTATTCCCGTATATATCAGAGACAACTACAAGACATTTATGATTACAAAATTATTGCAAGAAGATGGCATTTTTGTAAATCCTGTTGTATCGCCTGCTGTACCTTCAGATTCATCCTTAATACGTTTTTCTTTGATGGCTACGCATACATTCTCACAAATAGAAGAAGCCGTAGAGAAGTTAGCAAAAGCAGCTGCCAAAATTGACTTAAACGTGATGAAACAAAAATATGAATTATGATCAGGGTTGTACCTGTGACGAATAAAAAAGAATTAGCTGCATTTATAGATTTTCCTCATGAACTTTATGAAGGTGACTCTAATTACGTTCCTGAACTTTTTATTGCGCAGCAGGACCTATTAACACCTGGTAAGCATCCTTTTCATGATCATTCAAATCTCCAGGCATTCTTAGCTTTTGATGATAAAAATAAGATTGTAGGAAGAATAGCTGCTATTCAAAATAACAACCACAATAGCTTCAACATTACTAATGATGGTTTTTTTGGTTTTTTTGATTGTGTGAATGACCAAACAATAGCCAATGAACTATTAGATACCGCGAAAGACTGGATTGTTAAAAAAGGTCATGCCAATATGATAGGACCTGTTAATCCATCCACTAATGAACCTGTGGGTTTGCTGGTAGATGGTTTTAATATGCCTCCTGTTGCTATGATGACATACAACAAACCTTATTACGTAAGTTTAATTGAGCAATACGGACTGACTAAACTAACTGACCTGTATGCCTACGACATACGTACTGATACAGTTAGTGACAGAGCCGTTCAACTAAAAGAAGCCCTCCTTAAAAGATTGAAACAAAAAGGAATAACCATCCGCCCAATCAATCTAAAAGATTATAAAAGGGAAGTTGGTCAAGTACGAGAAATATACAATTCAGCATGGGATAAAAACTTAGGGTTTGTTCCAATGACTGAGAAGGAGTTTAATTATTTGGCTAAAGATCTGAAAATGATTCTTGATGCTGATTTTTGTTTGGTAGCTGAACACGAAGGAAAAATGGTAGGTTTTGCGCTTGCAATTCCTGACGTAAATCAAATTCAGAAGAAAATCAAGAAAGGAAGACTGCTTCCATTTGGAATTATTAAATTGTTGTTTGGTTTAAAGAAGATCGATTATGTCAGAATTATTACTTTGGGCGTAATCGAACCTTACAGAAAAATGGGCATTGAGGCATGTTTTTATGCTGAAATCATTCAAAATGCAGCTAAGAAAAAAATAAAAGGCGGCGAAGCTTCGTGGATACTTGAAAAAAATGAACTGATGAACAAAGCCATGGAGAATATTAATGGTAAAATATACAAGACCTACAGAATTTACGAAAAAGCAATATGAAACAAAAGGTTTTGATAACTGGTGCAAGTGGTTTTGTAGGTTTTCATTTGATAGAAGCAGCACTAAAAAGAGGGCTGGACGTTTACGCAGCCATAAGAAAAAGTAGTATAGTCGACCATTTGAAGTCCTTTGACATTAGGTATACTGAATTAGATTTTAGAAGTGTTCAATCACTTCAAAATGATATAATAGAAAAGCAGTACGATTTTATTGTACATGCTGCAGGTACTACAAAAGCAAAAAATTTAGAAGAGTATAACCTCGTTAATGCGTCGTACACTGAAAATCTTGCTAAAGCCGCTGTAGCAAGTGGAGCAGGTATAAAGAAGTTGGTTTTTATGAGTAGCTTGGCTTCAATAGGACCACTTAACGAAGGAAAACAATTGATAAATGAACTAACAACCCCAAAGCCGGTAACGGCATATGGAAAGAGTAAACTACTGGCAGAAGAAAAATTGAAACAGATTAAACTTCCGGTTGTTGCGCTTCGTCCAACTGCTGTATATGGATCAAGGGATAAGGATATATTTATTATTCTCAAAACATTTAATAATGGTTTTGAACCCTATATTGGAAACAAAGCACAAGACTTGAGCTTTGTGTATGTAAAGGACTTGGCAAGAGTTAGTATTAATGCATTGTTTACCAATGATGAAGCTAACGGTGCATACAATATAACTGATGGAAATTGCTATAATAGATATGAGTTAGCTAGCATCACTAAAAAAGTATTGAATAAAAAAACGCTGAAGTTTCATTTGCCATTACCCTTTGTAAAAGGATTGGCAGCGGTACTTGAAAAATCATATGGGATGTTTAATAAAACACCTGTATTGAATATTGAAAAATTAAATGAACTGACAGCTGCTAACTGGTGCTGCGATATTTCGAAAGCAAATAAGTATTTGGACTTTAATCCAAAGTATGATTTGCAAAAAGGGATAACCGAAGCGTTGGAATGGTATAAAGAAAATAAGTGGTTATAGATTATTGATGCGATTAATGTCAATGCTTAAAAATATTGCTGTTCAAGAAAAACAAGGTGCAAGAAAATAATGAACGATGTGTTCAACAAAAGACAGAATAAAAATTGCTTGTTAAATATAAATAGAGCGTAACAAAAAATAAAATACATGAAAGAAGAAGTATTACCGGCGCAGGGAAAACTTGGAATATTAATGCCCGGATTAGGTGCAGTAGCTACCACTTTTATAGCAGGTGTTGAAGCTATCAAAAAGGATTTAGCTCAACCCATTGGCTCATTAACTCAAATGGGTAGTATTAGATTGGGAAAGCGAACAGAAGACAGATATCCGAAAGTGAAAGATTTTGTGCCGTTGGCAGATTTGAATGATATTGTTTTTGGAGGCTGGGATGTGTATACAGACAATGTGTATGAAGCGGCCATGAATGCAAAAGTGCTGGATAAGGATTTGCTGAATGCAATCAAACCAGAATTGGAAGCAATAAAGCCCATGAAAGCAGTGTTTGAAAAATCTTATGTTTCAAACCTTGACGGTACCAATGTAAAAGCTGCAGCTACTAAATATGATTTAGCGCTTGCCGTGATGGATGACATCAAAAACTTTCAAAAAGATAATAACTGCTCCAGAGTAGTTTTAGTATGGTGTGGATCTACTGAAAAATACATTGAACAAAAAGCTATTCACGAAACCATTGAAGGCTTTGAAGAAGCGATGAAGAACAATGATACATTCATTGCTCCAAGTATGATTTATGCTTATGCCGCTATCAAATTAGGCGTCCCTTTTGCAAACGGTGCTCCAAACCTTACTTGCGAAATACCAGCTTTGATTCAACTTGCAAAAGAAACTCAAACTCCGATAGGTGGAAAAGATTTTAAGACTGGGCAAACATTAATGAAGACCATTCTTGCACCAGGATTACAAGCAAGGGCATTGGGAATTCGTGGTTGGTTTTCTACAAACATCCTTGGCAACCGTGATGGATATGTATTGGATCATCCGGACAATTTCAGAACCAAAGAAGTATCAAAGCTTGGCGTATTAGAAGACATTCTTCAGCCGGAAAACAATCCTGAACTGTATGGTGATTTGTATCATAAAATTAGAATCAACTACTACCCTCCCCATGGAGACAATAAAGAAAGCTGGGACAACATTGACATTTTTGGCTGGTTGGGATATAGTATGCAAATAAAGATCAACTTCCTTTGCAAAGATTCAATCCTTGCGGCTCCAATTGTACTTGACCTTGCTTTATTTTTAGACTTAGCAAAAAGGTCAGGAATGAGCGGTACGCAAGAGTGGTTATCATTCTATTTCAAAGCGCCACAACATGCTCCGGAATTGCGTGCTGAACATGATATATTTAAACAATTAATCAAATTGCAAAATACCCTTCGTTACATAATGAATGAAGAATTGATTACCCATCTTGGTTTGGACTATTATCAGGAGACTGTTGATATGTTATGATAAAACTGCACAAACTTGTAGCATCTGTTGGCGGTATTGGTTACATAAAAAAAGGTGGGGGTACCGCTGCTGCTGTTTTAGTCTGTGTCATTTATTTTTTTATACCTGCCGGATATCTAACAGATGTCCGGCAGTTTTTTTTATTGGTGGTTGTAACAACAATTGGTATTTGGTCTGGAAATGTTGTAGATGGTTTTTGGGGAAAGGATAGTAGCAAGGTTGTTATAGATGAATTAGCCGGAATGATGATCAGCTTGTTATTTATTCCATTAACCTGGAAGTACATTTTAGCAGCCCTCATCCTCTTTCGATTTTTTGATATTGCCAAGCCATTGTACATCAGAAAAATGGAAAAACTGCCAAAAGGTTTTGGCGTTATGGCTGATGATGTTCTTGCAGGATTGTATTCACTAATTCTGATGCAAGTGATTCGCATTTATCATGTATTTTAATCGCATTTCATTTGCTTTTACCATTCATATAACTTAATAAAGTAAAAGTTTTTGAACTAATAATTTTGCATTCGTTTATCTGCATTACGGCTACATGTTAAAAAACGTTAAACAACTTATATATTTTTCATTAAACCATACCTTTGCCCGATTAAAAAATACTCGTTTTAATAACAAGAATATTGAGAAATAAATAAACTCCTATTCTTATATTAAAATCTTCGATTTACTTCAAATTAAAAAGAAGTAATAGAAAAAAGCATTAACAATATAATAAACCGAAAAATAGGAAGAACGTAACAATTTCATAACCCCATGGTGACTTTTTTAAAAGCTAATTTATCATCTTCAATTGCTTCTTTATTAGATTACCTGATTACGATTTTTTTAGTTTCTTTTTTTAATATTGATGTTGTACTAGCCAGCGCAACCGGCACCGTTTGTGGTGGTGTAGTCAATTTTATTATGGGCAGGCATTGGGTGTTTAATTCCAAAGCTCATAAAGTTCATCACCAAGCATCAAGGTATGCTTTGGTTTGGGTCGGAAATCTAGCTTTGAATACAGGAGGAATGTTTTTATTTACTAAAGTATTGAAAGTTCATTACGTAATATCAAAGGCCTTTGTTTCGTTGGTTGTTGGTTTTTGCTACAACTATACTTTACAAAAGCGGTTTGTTTTTAAAAAGGTCAGAAATTAATCATGAGTAGAATTTCGTTTAGAATAGCATTGGTAGCCACACTACTGCTTTCTACTATTATTTCATTTTCGCAAACAATTGTAAAAGGAGTAGTACGCGATGCGAATACGAAACAACCCATTGCTTCAGTAAGTGTATATTTCAAAGGGGGCAAAGGCGTTTCAACAGCTGAAGATGGCTCATATACTTTAACTACTTACAATACCAACCTGGAAACGGTCATTTACTCCTATGTTGGTTATAAGAATATAACAAAGTCAATATCGCCGTTCAAAGAGCAGACTGTAGACATAGAACTAAAGCTGGCAGATTCGAAAAACAGTATTACAGTAAAAGGGAAAAGAGCAAAGTACTCTAACAAAGACAATCCTGCTGTTGAACTTATCAGAAAAGTAATAGAAAACAAAGAGAAGAACAGGATTACAGCATACCAGTATGTATCCTATGAGCAGTATGAAAAAATGGAATTGCTTTTGACAAAGACGCCAGAAAAACTGATGAACAATAAATTGTTGAAGAACTTCAAATTTGTTTTTCAGAATACAGATACCACAAAAATAATGGGTAGAGCTATGCTGCCCGTTTATCTCGATGAAACTATATCTCAAAGGTACTACCGCAAAGATCCTGAGAAGAACAAGACTTACATTTTAGGAGACAAAAAAGTGAACTTTGGTGAATACCTTGATGTACCGGGCATCAGTTCTTATCTTGACAGGATGTATGAAGACATTGATGTTTATCAAAACAACATTTCATTATTGGCAAACCAATTCCTTAGTCCTATTTCTGATTTAGCCCCTACCTTTTACAGGTTTTACCTTGGCGATACTACAGAAATTGATGGTGTCAAGTTGGCAAGGTTGAACTTTGCTCCAAAAAATCTAAATGACCTGCTTTTCAAAGGCACTTTGTATGTAACATTAGATGGCAACTATTCTGTCCAAAAACTAAACATGAGTGTGAGCAAAAACGTAAACCTCAATTTTGTCAGAGAATTAAAAGTAAACCAGGATTTTGCAAAAGGACCTGATGGCAGATACCACGTAATAATGAGTAATACCATTATTGAATTTGCCATTTCAAAAGGTTCACAAAATAGTTTTGTTGGCGAAAGAACAGTTTCATTGAGCAACTACCTTATCAATCAAGCAGGACCTGATAGTGTTTACAAAGGTGAATCCATTGTAAGGGTAAGTGAGCAACAGAACATCCTAAATAATAAAACGGAAGATTTTTGGTTAGCGCACCGTTCGCCTCAATTATCCGAAGCAGAGTCTAAAGTTTATTCAAATATTGACAGCCTAACCAATATGAAGTCCTTCCGTACTTTTATGGACATAGCAACATTAGTATTAGCAGGCTATAAAAATTTTGGAGGGTATGAAGTTGGACCCGTTAATGCATTCTATAGCTTTAATCCGGTAGAAGGTTTCAGATTGCGTGCAGGTGGTAGAACAACCCCTAAATTTAGTCCAAATATATACCTGGAAAATTATGTTGCTTATGGATTTAAAGACCAACGTTGGAAATATTTTGGCTCTGTGGCTTATTCTTTCAATAAATCGTCAGTTTATAGTTATCCACTAAACTTTGTTAGAGTTAGTTTTCAAAGAGACACAAAAATACCAGGACAGGAACTTTCATTTGTAGTAGAAGACAACTTCCTGCTTTCATTTAAAAGAGGAAACAATGACAAATGGTTATACAATGACATTTGGAGAGCCGAATATGTAAAAGAATTTGGAAAAGATTTTGGATATACGCTTGGTTTTAAAAACTGGAAGCAAACTCCTGCAGGTGCCATCACTTATTTAAAGCCCAATGGTGGAAGTGGACTTACAACCATTAATGATTTAACAACGAGTGAATTGTCAGCAGAAATCAGGTGGTCGCCCAATCAGCAATTTTACCAGGGAAAACGGTTCCGAATTCCAATAGTAAACAGATACCCCATTATTAAGCTAAGGTATATTGCGGGCATAAAAGGACTGACAAAAGGTGAATATAATTATCACAATATCAACCTGAACATAGAAAAGCGTTTTTACCTTTCTCAACTAGGATTTACTGATGTGGTGGTAGAAGGCAATTACATATTTGGTCAAATACCTTATCCTTTAATGTCCATTCACAGGGCAAATCAGACTTTTTCATACCAGATTTACTCTTATAATCTGATGAATTTTCTTGAATTTGTAAGCGACCATTTTGTATCTGTTAGTGTGGATCATAAATTCAATGGGTTCTTTTTTAATAAAATTCCATTGTTCAAGAAACTAAAATGGAGGGAGGCAATTTCTGGCAGATTTTTGTGGGGTGGAATAAGAAAAGAAAATGATCCTAATTTTAGTCAAACGGCATTTAAATTTCCCGTCGATAGCGAAACCGGCCTTCCTACTACTTATTCATTAGCAAAACAACCATATATTGAAGTAAGTGCAGGAATAACCAATATCTTTAAACTTCTAAGAGTAGATTTCGTAAAAAGACTTACTTATCTTAACAATCCTGATGTGACCCAATGGGGTATCAGATCAAGGCTTAGAATGGATTTTTAATTATTATGAGTACGCAACCAAAAATAGCATTTAGAGACCGATTGCAACAAGGAATTTATGTTGTAATTAATCCTTTGGTAAAGTGCCTCATTAAAATAGGGCTAACACCTAATATTGTAACAGTTATTGGTCTGGTTTTGAATATTGGAGTGACAGTTATCTTTATTGTCGGTGCAGAAAGAGGCAATCGAGGCGATTTTACTTACGTGGGGTGGGCAGGTTTTCTGATATTGTTTGCCGGGCTTTTTGATATGCTAGACGGGCAAGTAGCAAGGCTCGGTAATATGAGCTCTGTTTTTGGTGCGTTATTTGATTCAGTATTGGACCGATACAGTGAAATGATTTTATTTTTTGGCATTTGTTATTATTTAGTCGCGCATCATTATTTCATCAGTTCTATCTTTGCCTTTATCGCATTGATTGGATCTATGATGGTTAGTTACACCCGAGCAAGAAGCGAAGGATTAGGTGTAGAAAATAAAGGAGGACTAATGCAAAGGCCAGAAAGAGTAATTTTACTCGCTGTTTCTGCTATTTCATGCGGCATAACAGCTCACTATATTGGTGGCGATTTCAAACTTTATGTACCCGGAATCAAATACCATATTTTTGAAACAATGACTATTTTTACGCTTCCAATTACAGTAATGGCTATTTTGACCAATATCACTGCTTTAAAGAGATTATTTGATGCTAAAAGAGCTTTAGAGCAAAAGTGATAATTATTTATATGCGTTTAACCTTACACATTACAAAAACCTTCTTGTTGCCTTTGGTATTATTACTTTGGGGAACAATGGTAATTTCACAAGATAAATTTCCAATTCCATCAGGCAATACCAAGCAGCTTTTTTACCTGCAACGTACATCCAATACAAATACCATTGTCTATGAATTAAACTATAAAAATGGCGAATTGGATGCCGAAGACCCTGTTCATGTTTTCTGGATTAGATATGGAGAAAAGGGACAAAGAGAGGAATTGAGTTTTATACAGCGAAAATTTGCATATGGAATAAAGTCAAACTTGATCTCAAAAGATAAGTATAAGCTTAATTTCGTATCTTATAAAAAATATTCTATGTACCTTATGAAAGGCGCGGATAATAAATTCGGCGTTTATGCTTTAATCAATCAAAAGCATGTAATACTTGAACGTATATTTGTAAAAATAAATGGTGGTTCTTTGTTTTCTCCTAATATAGAATATGTAGAACTTAAGGGAATTGACCCTGGAACGGGTAAAGAAATATTGGAGAAGATGAAAATTTAAACTGAATAGAATTAGTTGAAAAATGAAAAAAAATTATATCTCAAACCAAAGCGATTCTACTAGGATGTTCAAAAATGACTTCCTAGAAAGTCTTTCAAAAATTCACTTTGCTGTTCCGTTATTCATTTTTGTACCGGTTATTATATTCTTCTCTTACCTCGCTTATAGCAGCAATATTTCGCTCTTAGCTTATGGAGGTTATTTTGCATTGGGCATTTTTGTATGGACTGCTACTGAATACATTCTGCATCGTTTTATCTTTCATTACATGCCTTCATCTAAATGGGGTTTGAGGTTGCATTTTATTTTTCATGGGGTACACCATGACTATCCAAGAGATGCAAAAAGATTGGTTATGGTACCTACAGTTAGCATTCCACTGTCTGCCTTATTCTACTTCCTATTTTCACTCTTTTTAGAAAAAGGAAATTTATACTCATTTTTTTGTGGCTTTCTTCTAGGATATCTCATTTATGATATGCTTCATTATGCCCTTCATCATGCAAACTTTAAGAGCCGTTTTTGGAAAAAGATCAAGGATCATCATATGCTTCACCATTATGCAGAACCTACAAAAGGGTACGGAGTGAGCAGTAAATTATGGGATGCCATTTTTCGTTCCGATTTTGATTTCCCAAAGAAAAATGATGCCACATCCAGTTAAATCGCCTCTAGGTTTTACCGGATTGTTTACTAAGAAAGACTTCCTGATTACCGGGAGTATTTCTGTTTTCTATCTTTTACTTTCAAAATTTTTGATAGGTTATAAACCTGAGCAACTAGTATTAATCGGCATCTTTAATTTCCTTTATTACCTTTCCTTTCCGACCCGAAAGTTCATTACTGGATTTTCAATCTTTATTATCTTTTGGATCATCTTCGATTATATGAAAGCTTTTCCAAACTATCTGTACAATACGGTGCATATCGAAAGCCTGTACAATGCAGAAAAAAGCATATTTGGTATTCAATCTGCCAATGTAATGATTACACCAAATGAGTATTTCCAACAGCATACCAATACATTTTCAGACATCATAAGTGGTATATTTTATCTCTGCTGGGTACCTGTACCACTTATGTTTGCAGGCTATCTTTTTTATACCAATCGTGAGCAATTTATGTATTTTTCTCTCACCTTTTTGTTGGTTAATCTTGTAGGATTTGTTGGCTATTATATTTACCCTGCTGCGCCACCTTGGTATGTTCAGCACTACGGTTTTTCTTTCAATGCACATACACCAGGCAATACCGCCGGTCTTCACCGCTTTGATGATTATTTTGGTGTGGGCATTTTCTCAGGCCTGTATTCAAAGAGCTCGAATGTGTTTGCGGCCATGCCTTCGCTTCATTCTTCTTATCCGTTGATCGTTTTCTATTATGGCTTAAAGAACAAATTAGGGGTCATCAACTTGCTGTTTGCAACCATCATGCTGGGTATTTGGTTTGCTGCAGTTTACAGCAGTCACCATTATATATTAGATGTATTGGGTGGAATTGTTGTGGCGCTTATCGGCATTGGTCTATTCAACAATCTTTTCATTCCCAATAAAAAGTTTCAGAAGCTGATCATCCAGAAGTTTGTAATGCATTAAAGACCACTATACAAACCTTAAAATTTAAAATAAACAAACAACCTGCCGAAATTTTTACTGTCATTTTCAATGCGGTGATAAAGCGGTTTGATGTGTGGCATTTGTAGAAACCTTTCCACTTTTTTCCTAAGTTGACCACTCCCCTTTCCTGGGATGATTTCCACCTCTCTGATCTTCTTATCAATAGCATCTTCAAATGCCTTTTGAAGCGCATGATCAATCGCTTTGCTGTTGTTAAAGATGTCGTGTAAATCGACTTTTATTCTTGCCATAATAAGAGCGATAAAAATACAAAAGCTTATATAGGGCTTGCTCAACAAGCCCAAACCCTTACTATCTTTAGCTTTTAGGTCATTAAATTTTACCAGATGCAAGCAAAAGCAGCTAAGGGTTCAAAAAAGCGTGCAGCTACGCCCCAATACATTAGCCCAAACCAGCTTACT
>JANPHE010000014.1:0-12247 GCA_031424295.1 Segetibacter sp.
TTGGAAAGTATGTTTTACGTTATTTTTCAAAATGATATAGAATTTTAAATTTTGGAGATAATAAATGTCTTTTAAGGGCATAGTTGAGCATACCCATTTTTCTGGAACATTTTAACTAAAAATATAATATATGCGTAGAAATGCTTATTTTTTTTAAAAAAATTCTCTCCTGAGAAAAAAGGCTTAAATCGACTGGAACAGTTGGAACAACTGGAACAAAAATATAACTATTTTAAAATCAATTATTTATACACTTTTTTCTCTTGATTTCTGTTCCAGTTGGTTCCTGCATGTTCCAGCGTGTTCCAATGTTCCAGTGTTCCAGTTGCGGAATCAGCTTTTAGAAACAATTTTTAAAAAAATTTCAAACTTTTTTTTGATGCTCAAAACGGACAAAATATTTAGTTGATATTTAAATTAGCAGAACACAAACACACGCTCAAGCATATGATTTGTAGGATATGGGAAACAAGATTAGTTTAACGCGTACTGTAATTTAATTATGAAATTTTTAGCACAGATGCAACTTATCTATCATAGCGATTTCTTTTTTTGTAAAGGAAGGTGGTGAAGCCTCAGAAGAAACATTTCCAGTATGTCTTTTCTTTTTGCAGTTCACGCAATGAGTTACTGCTTACTAATTGAATGCGAAGGATAAGACCTGTGAAGTTTTCATATGCTGTTAGCAGCAGACCTACACAATTATACTGATCCAAAGAACCGCTTGCTATTCGTTTTCCGGAGGTGCATGTTCTACGCCCTGAAGAGGATGCCTGAATAAACTTTTCGAATAAGGGCAGCATGGGAAGCGTGTTCGTTTTTTTCATGATTAATATTTTTATCAAGGTACAGAAAATGGTTTCCTAGTAAACTATAATTACAGCTATCCTAAATAACAATATTATTACTATTTCATCCAATTGGGACCTTTAGAAAGGGATATTGCGCATCTAACTTATGATGCTATTGCCAGTTAATTTGTTTTTATTATGCCATTACCCTAGATGGGCTCTTTGGCTTTTACAATAAGCATATAAAATAGCCCACAGCAGCACAAGAAATCAAAGGCTGAACAATATTTTTTAATGAAATCATAATTTACTTGTATGCCAATATATTTCATAGTACCACCTCAATGTTTGTCCGGACCTGCTCAAAGTTTTGCAGTACCCGGCTAATGTTTGACCGGACATCTCCAATGTTTTGCAATACCCGGTCATTGATTGAAGATATACTGCCATTGAGGCTGTTACCAATGACATTGTTGCACAATACTTGCTCGATGTTTGATGTGATTTGCTCAATGTTTGGAGTTCCCCAGCCAATGTTTGCCTAGCCAACAGCATTGTTTTATAGTCCATGACCAATGTTTTGCTGATTTTTGCTAATGTCAGGCTTGTTTAGCCCAATGTTTTAGTGAAATGCAGGGGTGCGTGAAAAATAGTAGTTGTAGTTTAATGATTTATAGTCGAATATGGGTTGCATAATTGTAATGTGCTTTCTATTGCTCCCAATGATGCTGTTGTTTAGGTTTATTATTAGATTATTGATAAATATCGAAACAAAATAAATTGCTAATAAAATTAGCTTTTATAAAATTGTCTGATTAATTTTTTGTTTAATGAAAATTTAATATTGGAATTTGATGTTTTTTTGATAAATAAATATTAACATTGTTTTTACAATTGCAATCGTTCCTGAAAAGTTGCCTGATTATATCGTTGGTTTTTTTCATGGTTTTTGCTTGCAAAGGGCAAGAAACAACTTCCGATATTTTGGGTAGTGATGCATTATATCAAAGCATCAACAAAAAGGTACTAACGCTACAGCGCGAAGTAGAAGAAAAGAGTGTAAAGGCATTGGAACGCTTACAAAAGCAAGAGGCGAAACTTCAGAAGAAATTGGCTTTGAAAGATAGCGTGGCTGCCAAGAAACTGTTTGCTCAAACGAAGTATCAGCAGTTAACAGACAAGCTTCAGCATCCCACTGTAACAAAAAATTTCAACGAATACATTCCTAAGTTTGATAGCCTAAAAACAAGCTTAAAGTTTCTCGAACAAACGAAGTCTATATCAGACAAATTACCAGCAGGTTTTGCAGATAAGATCAAGAATGTAAACCTGAATGTTGCAAGTTTGGAAACAAAGATGCAGCAAGCAGAAGAAATTAAAAATTACATTAAGCAGCGTAAAGAAATGCTGAAAGCGCAATTGGCTAAGTATGATATGCTAAAGGATATGAAGGGGCTGAGTAAAGAGGCGTACTACTATCAGCAGCAATTGAATGAATATAAGGCCATGCTAAAGGACCCAAAAAAACTAGAACAACGGGCTATAGATGAACTGAAAAAACTTCCGGCATTTGCTAGTTTTATGCAGAAAAACTCGCAATTGGCGCAGCTTTTTGGGATACCTGCTAACTATGGAAGTGCTGAAAGCCTTGCAGGATTGCAAACAAGGGCATCAATACAAAACTTACTTCAACAAAAATTCGCTGGGGCAGGGGTTAATCCGCAACAATATATTCAGCAGCAGGTGGCAGGTGCGCAGGGGGAATTGAGTAAGTTGAAAGATCAACTAAACAAAGCCGGAGGCGGAAGTAGTAATGCGGAAGTTCCTGAATTTACACCCAATAGCCAAAAGACAAAAACATTTTTGAAGAGAATTGAGTATGGTGCTAACATTCAAACACAACGACCAAATGGAATACTTCCAGTTACAAGTGACCTGGCTCTTACCGCAGGATTTAAACTGAATGATAAAAGCATAATTGGCATTGGGGCTAGTTATAAAATGGGTTGGGGAAATGGATTTAACAGCATTAAAATAACGCATCAGGGATTGGGCTTGAGAAGCTATGTAGATTCTAAAATAAAGGGTAGCTTTTGGTTGAGTGGTGGATACGAACTGAACTATCAACAAGCGTTTGAAAAGCTGGATATACTGAAAGATTTGAGCAGTTGGCAACGGAGTGGTTTGTTGGGATTGACTAAGAAATATAAGATTGGTAAAAAGACAAACAACATGCAACTGCTGTGGGATTTTTTGAGCTATCGGCAAGTGCCGAGTACGCAGCCGATTGTGTTTAGGGTGGGATATGTTTTTTAAGGAGTTGTTAATGGTGAATGATGACTTACATTTTTAATATAGAAAATAAAACTATAAATATGAAAATAGAAATGAAAAAGTTGCTGTTTATTGTATGGCTGTGTGGATGGGCTATGATTGGGAATAGTCAATCAATTTACACGCAAAGTATTACAAACATTGATGGAGGAACCGTATCGCTAAATACCTATCAAGGAAAGAAGATAGTGTTTATGATTGCGCCCATAAAAGAGGCCGATTCAATGAAGTTAAATGAAATTATTGCTTTTGCTGCTAAATACCCCGACTCAGTCAAGTTGGTTGGCATAATGTCAATAGATGATGGCTATGTTGATAGCAACAAGGCAAGCATAAAAAGTATGTACCAAAGTAAAGGGATCAACATTTTGCTGACACAAGGTATGAACACCAAAAAGGTAGCCGGTGCCAATCAAGGTGCTATAATGAAATGGTTGACAGATCAGACAATGAATAAACGATTTGATGATGATGCAGGAGGGGTTGGGCAAATGTTTTTTGTAAACGAAGTAGGCAAATTGTATTCTGTATTGATAGCTCAAACACCATTAAACTCACCTGCGGTTGACCGGAGTGTAAAACGTAAATTGTAAACATAATTCCTTGAAAAAATAATAGACAATAAAACTAATGATATGAGAAAGATAATAATATTACTGGTTATACTACTACCCTTTGCAAGCAAAAGTCAGTTTCACAATGTGCTTAGTTGGAAAAACGAGAGTACCATAAGTTATGGGATTAAAATATCAACGAATATAACTGCTGGATCAGAATTTTTTCCAATAATAAATATTGATGGATATAATAATACCGAAGCTGCAACAATTGCCCTAAAGATTGCCTGGGACAATAAAAGTGGAGAATTTGGAAATGCGGCTGCATCATCAAACGGAGGTTATGCGCCAAGGATATTTTTAAAGAATGAAGACGATAAAGTAGTCATCTTTCTGAAAACTAAAGAAATAGAAAATATCCGGTTGAAAATATCCGCAGTTTTGCAAGGGGTAGAAAATGAAAGTGAGTGGTACGATGGATGGTCTATTTCTGATGTTGCAGGTGACGGTATAGAAGTGATTTATAGCAGTGAATTTATTGGCGATACAAAGGTAAGAGGCTTGTTAACTTTAGAACAAGCATCCATACCACAAGCTACTATCGGTACGGCAATTATTACAGGTTTATATGTAACAGGGAGCGGTGGTGTGAGTGGTAATTTTAACGCAATGGGAAGAGTAGGCATAGGTACAAGCAATCCGGCATCTGATGCTGCTTTAGATGTAAATGGGAAACTTTATACAAGAGGAACTTTGGTTGCAAAGGAACCATATTGTCCAAGTTGTAATGGAGTTGATCCTACAACAACTGATGTTGATGTAATGCCTGCTATTGATGCAAGTGGATATGTTTTTCTTTCAGGTAGGATGGCTATTAATGAAACGCGGACAAGTAGAATAGGTACCAATGCATTTGCTGTAAATGGTACCGCCATTTTTACCAAAGCGAAAGTAGAACTTAACAGCACCTGGCCTGACTATGTATTTGAACCAACTTACTCATTGCGTTCATTACAGTCGCTGGAAGAATATTTACAACAAAATAAGCATTTGCCCGATGTGCCAACAGCAAATGAAGTAGCTAAAGGAGGGCTTGATCTTGGTGAAAATCAGGCTATTTTGTTGAAGAAGATAGAGGAGTTGACACTCTATGTGATAGATCAAAACAAACGGATGGATGAACAACTAAAATTGATTGAGGAACAACGGAAAATGTTGTTGGAGTTGAAAGGGCAATTGAAAAAATAATCCCATAAACCTAGTTTCATGTTCATATTTATGAACTTAAAATTTCATTGTAGTATGCAAATTTTCAAAAAAATATTTTTCATTTTCTTGTATTGCTTTTTTATCATCAGTACAAATCAAGCGCAAGTAAATCTACAAACAGGAAGCGCAACTGTAAATTTACCAATTTTCAATTGGCAAGATTCAAAGAGTAGATTAAATACTTCGATATCCTTAAACTATAATTCAAGTAATGGATTGCGAGTTAGTGATGTTGCATCAAATGTAGGTCAAGGTTGGAATTTAATGGCCGAAGGAGTAATTACAAGAATGCAGGTTGGAGAACCTGACGATCAATTTCCGCAAGATATTGGAGAAACTAAATATCCGGCAGGATACCTACATCCAAATCGGAATAAACTACCTGAAGATGGTTGCCCTACTGCACTTACACGATATCCAATTTATGGAGAACAAAATAGATTGTATAAACAACATAATGCTTTGGCAGAGGATAGAGAGCTAGACTATTTTTCATTCCAATTTAATGGCAAATCCGGTTTGTTTATTTTGGACAAGGAAACTGGTAAAGGAGTTTCTCTTGAAGATAATAAAATGGAAATTTCTTTTAATTTAAGTTCTTCTTTCATGATTTACAATGGGTATAAAATTCGAACAAGAATTAGTTCATTTACAATTAAAGATGAGAACGGTTTTATTTATAGGTTTAACAAAATTGGGCTAACGAAAATTCTTAAACCGGAATATTGCGATGCAGGTTTAACTTATAAATTGCAGCCAAAACTTGAAGATGACGGAGTATATAATGAAACGCTTTTTGATAATGGGGTTCCTGACCCATACATAATAAATAGCTGGTATTTGACAGAAGTAGAAGATGTATTAACTCATCGAAAAATATTGTATAATTATGGAATAAGGGCAGTTGATGCATTTGCCGGAAGGGATTTGGCTATATATCAAAAGCCTAATGTTTCGCCATTTACTGGGCTCTTTTGGTCATCTTATGCAGTAATTAGCCATAAACGGTCAATAACTGTAACTCCTGAGATAAGTAATATCGTTTTTCCAGATGGGCATTTAGTATATTTCAATCATCAAACAGAAGATAGGATAGATTTGAAAGGTGAGCATGCTTTGTCTTCTATTGACATAAAATATAAAACCCTCGATGTTACTAAATATACTTTTAATACGAGTTATTTCATACTGAAACGGATAGGTAAACCGATAAGTGATTTTGAAAAAAAAGCTGCTCGTTTATGTTTGGTTTCATTAAAAAAAGCTGGACCCGGACTTAAAGATGAAGATATTCCTTACATATTCGATTATTATAAAGGTAGTACTACAACATCGGATGATGTAATTCCGCCCCCTTTTTCGCCCATTAAAGATATTTGGGGATATTATAATGGTGACAATTCAAAGGCTTTTGACCCCAATTTTGGCATTTCACTTTATTCGTCGTTGTCTTCCATGAATATTAATGAACTCAAAGGATTGGCTTTCTTAAGGAATAATTCAAATGATATAGAATTGAATCCTAAATCAGGGTATGCAAGAAATGGCTTATTGCGACAAATCATATATCCAACCGGAGGAACATTGACTTATGAGTATGTACAAAATGAAGGATTATTAGTAGGTCAACAAAGGGTTGTAGGAGGCGTGCATGTTTCAAAGACAAAAGTAAGTGATGGTGGATTTTCCAATGATTGTAACAATCCAATTGAGACAAATTATAATTATGTTTCTGAAAATAATGAGTCGTCACTGTGGGGTTTAGAAATGCCACAAAATATGATGCTCATGGAAAGCCATTATAAACCGGAGTATAAATACTGGAGTTATAGTTTTCCAATTGGTAAATGTGGATATAAATACAAATTTCCTGGCATTTTATCAATTGAAGAAGCCTTTAGCCTAACTGATGGACAAAAGCTTTTGGTTGCTCTATCTAGTATATTGGACGTGGTGGGAACTGTAATGGGCGTAATTAATGTGATTCAAGTAATAGCAATGACAACAGGTGCACCTTGGGTTTCTTTTGCACTAAATATGATAAGTGGCTTGTTAGATATTGTATTGACCTGCATTGTAAGTCAAGAGAAAGATTTTTTAACCAAGGTTTATTACAACGCAGATTTAAATGCTTCCAATCCATTGCCAGTACAGTATAAACGCGTGGAAGTGATACCCAAAACAGGCGACATTGGAAAAACGATTTATGAATTTACCAATGATGCTGATTATCCGATTTGGGAACTTACTAATCCCATCCACTCTATGCAGCAGCGATACGGAACCTGGGCTTATGGACTACCCAAAAAAGTATTAATACAAAATGCAAGTGGACAGCCAATAAAAGAAACGATTACAAATTATTATTTCTTTTCCTCCAAAGAACCAAAAATAACTTATAAATATTATTGGTCCTGTAAATGTCAACTAAATAAAACTACTTCGCAGCGAAATGTTGATTGGGAAGACCCAAGTAAATATTTAGGTAATATGACTAAATCCTCAGCCGGTGACATAGCAGCCTACATTTATAAAATGTATTTGGGACATGCTGAACTAAATGCCGTAACAGAGAAAGTATTTGATAATATAGACCCTACAAAATTTAGCACTTCGAAAACGGAATATTATCGGGATGATAATAATCTACCCTATTATCTAAATAACAATATGGTTATTACTAAAAGTGATGGCACTATTGAAAAAATTACTCAAAGTTATAGTGCGCAATACAGTAACAGCAATCAAGTGAATTTAAGTGCTCTAGCTAGTCAGAATATACTAACTATGCCTGTATCTAAAAAATCTTTTATTAAAGCACCCGAAAGTAGCACGGAGTATTTGTTATCTTCTACTTATACAGATTACCGGATTACTTCTAATGGAGATTATAAGCCAGAATATGTTTTTGACCTGCCTCTAAATAAACCACATTTAAATAACTCTTCAAATAATCCCAATTATATACAAAAGGCCTTTTTCATGTACAATACCGAAGGAGACATTATTGGACAAATGGACGAAGGGCTTCATAAGGTAAGTTATTTATATGATTATGGTGTACCAAAATCAGTAGATGCAAATTTGAATAGAGACAAAAAAGTAGTAGCTACTTTAGTAAATGCTAATCCATTAGAAAGGTCTGCATATTCCAGCTTTGAGAGTGAAGAAACTTCAATAGGAGGATGGGACTTAACTGGAACCGCTGTGTTTAGAAAAGATCTTGCAGTAACTGGAAATGTCTCTCTTCAGTTGCAAAGCGGCAATAGTTTGTCTGCTACTATATCCGGCATTTTAAATAACCCAACACAAGCTTATCGCTTATCTTTTTGGTCAACAGCAAATCTTTCATTGCCATCCTATGCAAACCTTGTAAAATCATCGCCGGTTATTAATGGCTTTACCTATTATGAGTACAATATTAATGCTGGTACCTCGGTAGTAACTATACAGGGCAATGCTATAATAGATGAAGTGAGATTGTATCCTGCTACTGCCAGGATGACTACCACAACATCTGACCCACTACTCGGTAAAACATCTGAATGTGATGAAAATAATAGAATAACTTATTATGAATATGATGGGCTAGGTAGAATGAAATTGATAAAGGATGAAAACCGGCATATTGTAAAAATGTATGAGTATGGTAAAGCTAAACAAAAGGGATGCCCTGGAAACTATTCTAATGCGGCTATAGATGCCTATTTTACCAAAAATGATTGCCAGCCGGGATATATGGGTACAGAGGTGCATTACCCAACCATACCAGCAGGTAAGTACACATCAGACGAAAGTCAGGAAGAGGTGGATGCGCAAGTAGAAGCAGAATTAGGAACGCTTGGTCAGGCATATGCAAATACACATGGACAATGCATTAAAATTTGGAAGAATGGACCACAATCCCAGAATTTTATAACGCAAGGATGTAGTAATGGCCAAATTGGTGGAACTGTTACCTATACTGTACCGGCAGACAGATACACTTCATTGATAGATCAACAACATGCAGACCAATTTGCACTTGATGAAATAATTGCCAATGGCCAAGGGTACGCTAATGCACCTGCAAATAGGGTATGCATCTCTACAACTAACCCAATATGGGAAGCTCAAGATGGTGATCCAACTTTTTGTATAGCTGGTTTTCTATGGGTACAAATGACAAACATTAACCCCAATTCACCCACTTATAAATCTACTACGCTGATTAGAACAGAACAAACATGTACTACAAGTACAGGTGGTGGTGGTGTTAAGGGATGCCAGATATTACAACTGCGTACTTCATCTTATTATTCGCTCATTGGGTCATCCATTAAAACGAGAAATACAGATACGATTGACTTTAATTTGATTATACAACTTAATGAGAATGCATTGGAAACTTTAGCATGGAGATCGGGAGTGAATTTGGCAGATGTACCTCACAAATGTATTGAAGAAGCAAATGATAATGTACCTGATACCAACCCTAGAACTATTCCGCTTTGGGAAAATGGCCGTTTTTGGAATATTATCATAGCTCCTGATAGAAGTTTTACTGTAAAACTAATAGATGGGATACTGCCAACAAATTTGCAATCAATAGAATGGGCAGGGTGGTATAAATTGTCTGAATAGAAACCGTATAAATTAATCTTACACCATAAAAAATATAAGATGAATGCAAAACATCATCTGGTGAAAATAATACTTACGCTGGTAGCTGCTGTTTTCGGCTATTGGGATAGTTGCGCTCAATTGAATCCACACAGTGGGTTTAAAATAGGGCCCCAATACGGTATTTATTCTAAAGACTATGAGACAAGGCCAGATATCATTTTAGAACTAAGGCCACCCATAGCGTTGTCAGGGAATACTATATACAGACAATGGCAAGAGTCTGAAAGGCCTTATGATGGCTTTATAGATATAGCCGGAGAAACAGGCGTTTACTATAGGCCGCCTATTCTTACAAAAATGATGTTTTATCGTGAAAAGATCATTTGTGGTAATGTAACCGATTATTCTAATACTGTAAAGTATGAAGTCGTATCTAAATTTTATGAAGAAAAAAATTATGTAAGACAACATACAGTATTATTTCCCGAAGTTACAAACTGGATAGCTGTAGATCAATTGAAAACAGCTGATTTTATAAAAGCAGAGAAAACTGTTACCACTTCCTATATGGATGGATTGGGTAGGGCTGTACAGCAAGTTGCAAAAAATGCTTCTACTCCTACACAGGGTAATACAACATTGGGCGATTTGGTGCAGTTTAAAAAATATGATGAGTACGGAAGGGAACAAAGGCAATATCTGCCCTACACTACAGTAGCCAATCCCAATATGTATAAGGCAAATGCAGAAAGCAATCAGGCACAGTATTATAGTAGCGCACCTTACAACGAAACTAATCCCTATACAAACATTGATTATTATAATGATCCACTAACACGGGCAAGGAAAGTAAATGCCCCAGGATACTCTTGGGATGCCTCTCGAAATGCAGGAAATACAAATACACTTGAGCTAAATGATGCCCTTGACGAAGTTCAAATCTTTTCTATAGTCTTAGATGCTGCCGATTATGCTACTGTGTCCCAACCTATACATTTAGGAACATATAACCCAACCGAACTTTATAAAACAACCCATATAGATGAACATGGCAAAAAAGTAGTTGAGTTTACGAACAAAGAAGGCCAGGTAATACTAACTAAGACACAAGAGGATGATTCGCCGGGTGATGGACATAGTGGCTGGAGCTGCGTTTACAGTATTTATGATCATTTTGGCCAATTGCGATTTCGATTTCAACCCAACGCTGTGCAATACTTAAAGAACAACAATTGGTCTTTTGCAGGGGCTGATGGACAAACGGTGTTGAATGAATTGTGTTTTAGGTATGCGTACGATGAAAAAGGAAGAAATATAGTAAAGAAGGCACCCGGGGCCAAAGAATTGCAAATGATATATGACAGTAGAGACCGGGTAGTATTTATGCAGGATGGAAATCAGGCAGCAATGTCGCCTCCACAATGGACGGTTAATTTGTACGATGAGTTAGACAGACCAACTATTACCTTGCTGTATAATACCAATAAAACAAGAACTGTATTGCAAGATGATCTTAATAGATCTTTAGTAATAAATAATAATACTATTACCAACCCAACGACCATCGTTCCTGTGCTAGAATTGCCCATTAGGGAATCGCATGTTGCCCAATACAATGCCGAAACCGAAATTGATTTTTTGACAGGTTTTGAAACCGGTTCTAATGACAATGGGTTTGTTGCTGAAATTATTAACAATACACCTGTTCCCGGTTATGTAATATCAACTGCGTTGTATAGAAATCCTATATCAGATTATGATTTGAACCATAGTCAAATATGTACCATACTGAAATATCAGTTTTACGACGATTATTCATACACAGCCGCCAAGCCTTTTGATATTGCCTTTGATAATACCAATGCTTATGCGTCTAATGGCATTGCACTGCCCCCCATAGTAGCTACCAAGCGTACGCTTAGTTTGGCTACCGGCTCCATGACAAGAATTCTTGGTACGAATACCTTTCTTGTATCCACCACCTACTATGATGACCAAGAGCGAATGATACAAAACATTGAAGACAATATGAAGTCGGGTAGAGATGTAATAACGATGCAGTATCATTGGAACGGCACTTTAGTTAGCACCCATAAAAAACATACTACTTCCAGCCCCGGATACCAAAATTTTAATACCCTCACCAAAAACAATTTCGATTTTCTTTGGCGCATAAGGAGTGTAGAAAAAAAATATGAGACCAATCCATTTAAAGAAATTGCGGCTTATGAGTATGATCAATTTGGGCGATTGAAGAAAAAACGATTGGCACCAACAAGCCCTACCGATGAACTAGAATCACTTGAATACTCCTACGATCTGCAAAGCAAAATTACCGGTATCAATAAAGACTATGCCCTTAAAACCGTTTCTACTTATGATAAGTGGAGCCATTATTTTGGTATGTACCTTGGCTATGATAACCGTGACAATGTTTTTTCTACTGGGGCCGGGAGAACTGACGGCCGGGTAGCCGGCATACTATGGAATACACAAGGCGATGATGAGCAGCGAAAGTATGAATATGAATATGATAATGCTGGAAGGCTAACCAAAGCAACTTTTAATCAGTATGATTTTGCCGGGGGGATATGGAAGAATGACAAAATGGATTTTAGTGTAGGCGGTAGAAATGGTAAGATAGAGTATGACTTTAATGGCAACCTGAAATTTATGTTGCAAAAAAGTGTG
>JANPHE010000015.1:0-23510 GCA_031424295.1 Segetibacter sp.
ACTACCACCCGGGTCGACCTGCAAAAAATAATTAATCTTCAAAAATCCGGCATTTATCACTTGCACTTCCCAATTATTCTTAAATGTAGGAATTCTAACTACACCTTTATTTTCTGGAATTATATCGGGAACGTTCGAACAAATAACTTGAAGCGACTTATCACTCCGTATTAATGTTGTTTTCATAGCAACATCTCTGTCGCTTGCCGGCCATGGAAAAGAAGTTCTTAAGTAAGTGATTACTTCATTATCTGAAATTCTCTTTATTAGGTAGCAGTCTTTAGTGGAATATGCCCAATCCTTTGCTTGTTTAGGATCCAATAATATACTGGATAGTTTTTCCAGATTTCCAGGAAAATATGCCTCCACCCTTACAAGCTTGACCTTAGCATCTTTTTGATCAGCGGTAAAAATTTTTATGCCATTTTTATCTTTAACCAAATTCCAATTGGTTTGGCTAATAGCATTGAAACAACAAAACAAAAAGCATGATAACAATATTCTGCCCATATAATTAAAACAAAAAAAAATCTATAATAACTTAAATAAAAAAGCCCCTACACACAAGGAAGGGGCTTTAAATTATATTTAGCAACAATTACTGCTTAATAAACTTAGCGACTTCTTTAATACCTTGATTTTCGAATATTAAAACGTAGCCGCCCTTTGACAGTTCACTTACAACTACACTAGTTTGAAGGGCTCCCTGCTTAATAGAAACACTCTTAATCAATTGGCCTTCATTTGTTAATATTCTAATAAATGCACCCAAAACAGACTTTGCATGAGATACAATAATATTATTGACAACAGGATTTGGGTATATAGAAATTTTTGTTGATTTACTTGTGTTAACGGAAACGACTTCACTTAAATTTATTTTTCCGTCTTTGTCGATCATTTTTAATCTGTAATAGTTTATTCCCTTATTAGGTGTAAGATCAGCTATAGAATAATTTGCCTCAGGAGTGTTAGTGGCTTCTACATTTCCAATAGTTCTAAAAGTTTTGCCGTCAATACTTTTTTCAACATTAAATCCTTTTACATTGGTTTCATTGTTCGTAGTCCATTTAAGGTTGACAGATCCTTGATTTAGGATAGCATCAAATGAAGTAAGTTTTAATGGAGCAACCGCTTCAGGTGCCATAGCTAAACCTCTAAAAGCTGTATTTGCAGGTGCTGTTGCCAATAAAGTTGCAGTACCAGAAATTGTGTTACCTGGTCCGGATGCGTCAATCAATTGATAAAGCTCCGTTGAATTACAAGTATATAGGTTTACAACGGTACCTGTTACAACACCAATCAAGCCTCTAGCTGAGGTGGCAACACTTATGGTTCCATTACTTACCCAAGACCCTCCAACTAAAGTATATTTCTGAATACCTCCCCCACTAGTAGAAGCAGACTCATCCGTTACATACAAAACCATAGATCCATTAACATCTGCAATAAAAAATTGATTTGGCAAGCCAACTGGCAAAATGCCAGGCAATTGTGCAATGGTATTCCCGGTATCAATAGGTGTACCGGTACCTACAGTAGCTAATCTATATGCTGTTCCAGAACTTGTACTTGCATACAATTGACTATTAAATAAGTGCAATGCCCTGTAATTAGCTGGATAAGAAAATGAAGTGGTTGTAATTCTTTTATCGGCAGATACACCTAAAGTTGTATACCTCAAACCGGTATTTGAACCAGACATCCATAATCCAGTTCCATCTTGAGATACTACGCTTCTAATGTTACCTCCACTAAATGCTGAATCTAATACAGTTGTAGTATTAATATTTCCATTAAAATCAACTCTTGCAACAACTCTTTTATATAGTATTGCACTTGAAGAAGAAATACTAACAATTCCTGTATCAACAGAATACCCTCCCAATAATAAATATTGGCTATTGGCAGAACGATTTAGATATCCTTCTGAGGTAGCAGAACCGGAGCAAGTTAAAGCTGCGTTTGCACCACTTGCTGTATTTGGCATTTGAATAGACCTAACAAGCACTCCCACAGAAGTATATTCATCAAGAAATACTTTGGTAGAGACGCTTCTTAGCGGTGCTAAACCATCTCCAGCTCTGAAAACTACAACATTCCCAGGCACAAAAGGCTGAGCACAAATAGAACCCCATCCTATCAAAGCAATTAGAAACAGAGTAAAATTAATTTTCATAACGAACTATTTATTTTATTGTACAAAGAAAGCAAAATGTTTTTACAAAAACTTTTGTTTGTTATTAAATAATTGTTCAGCAATTTTAGAAATTCATTATTTTGATTTGAAGTTGTATCTTGACCACTCATATTACTAATATTTTATGAAGATTAAACTTTCTCTGATTATTTTATTAAGCTTATCCATAGTTTCAAATGCTCAAAATAAACTAGCAACCGTTTCTGGACATGTTTATGACGAAAATGAAAAACCAATTCCAAATGTAAGCATTACAATTCTGGGCAGAAATAAAGGTACAATGACCAATGATACTGGCTATTTTACCATTAAGGTTGTTGCAGGGAAACCCGTTGCTTTAATATTTTCTTTTACTGGGTATAAAACTGAACAACAAAATTTCAATCTTTTACCAAGTGAAAAAGAAAAAATTGTTGTTCACCTCCAATCTACTGCCACAGTGTTAGAAAATGTAGTAGTTACCGGAATACAAAACAGAACAGAAGCCGGAAGATTATCAATTGATCCAAACAAGGCTATGATAAACCCTTCGCCTTTAGGAAATATTGAAAGTCTGATAAAAATATTTGTAGGAAGTAATAATGAATTGACCAGTCAATACAGCGTAAGGGGTGGTAGCTATGATGAAAACCTTATTTATGTAAACGATTTTGAAGTTTTTCGTCCATACTTGGTACGAAGTGGGCAACAAGAAGGGCTGAGTTTTATTAATCCGGAGATGACCTCAGGAGTTAAATTTTATAATGGAGGCTTTTCAGCAAAATATGGCGATAAAATGAGTAGTGTTCTCGACATTACATATAAAAAGCCTAAAAAATTTGGAGGTTCAGCATATTTTGGGCTGTTAGAACAAGGTCTTCATATTGAGGGAAGCTCAAAAAATGAAAATTTCACTTATTTAATAGGAACTCGCAATAGAAGCAATCGCAATTTATTAAGCAGTCAGGAAACAAAAGGAAATTATATTCCTTCATCCTCTGATGTCCAAGCACTGATTACCTATTCACCAAACAAAAAATTGTTGTTAGAGTTATTGGCAAACGTTTCCAAAACTAAGTTCACCTTATTTCCTGAGGAAAGCAAACTTTCATCTTCTGTATTTTCCCCGCTTTTTACTCAAAACATTGGTGTAGATATTTTTTTTGATGGTCAGGAAAAAGATGCTTACCAAACAAACATGATTGGAATTTCTTCAACATGGATGCCAAGTAAAGCAGTGAAGTTAAAAGCCATGTTGAGCCGATTTGAAAATGATGAAAGTGAGAACGTAGATATTACTGGTGCCTATTTGTTTGGCGACAGAGACTTCGACAAAAGCAGTTCAACATTTGGATCTATTGTTAATCCATTAGGAGCTGGTGTTTATCAAAACTTTTCAAGAAATAGCCTGAATATTAAAGTATTCAATGGTTCATTAAAGGCAACCATTGATAAAGGCAAGCATTTTATTCAATTTGGTCAAAGTTTCGAAAGACAATTGATAAAAGACAAATTGATCGAATGGGAATACAATGATTCGGCGGGTTATTCGCTACCTTATTCTCCTAATTTGCTTTCATTAAATAAGGTTTTAAAAAATAATGCAGATATAACTATTCATCGTTTTACAGGTTACATACAAGATAATATCCGATTAAAAGAATTATCGGATGTAACGCTGCAGTTAGGTGTCCGTTACAACTACAATACATTAAATAGAGAATTTCTGATTTCTCCAAGAGTTGGGCTTTCATTTAAACCTAAATCATGGAATAAAGACATTGTTTTTAGATCAGCCGCAGGTATTTATAACCAACCGCCGTTCTATCGCGAACTCAGACGGTATGATGGAACAATAAACGAAAATCTAAAGGCTCAAAAAAGCTGGCAGATAAGCGGAGGGTTTGATTATAATTTGAAAATTCTACAACGCCCAGGAAAAATAACGACAGAACTATATTACAAGGGAATGACGGAAGTAGTTCCTTATGATATTGACAACGTAAGGTTGAGATACTTTGGTGAAAACATGGCCAAAGCGTACGCAATGGGTGCAGAAGTAAGGTTGTTTGGAGAACTCGTAAAAGATGCAGAAAGTTGGGTAAGCCTAGGATTCATGAAGACCCGGGAAGACCTTGAAAATGATAAATATTTTAAATACACTTTAGATAAGCAGAACAATGTTTTAGACAGTACATTGATTAATGTAGGCTATCTACGTAGGCCAACTGACCGAATGATAACCTTTGGTATGTTCTTTCAGGATTACCTAAGCACGAACAAAAATTTCAAAGTGTATGTGAATACTTTGTATGGAAGTAACTTACCCTACAACCTTCCAGGAAGTGTAAAATACAGGAACGCTTTGGTTATTGACCCTTATATCCGCATGGATATTGGATTTAGTGCGCTATTATTAAATACTGATAAAGCAAATCGCAGAAGCCACAGCCCTTTTAGAAATATGGAAAATATTTGGTTAACATTAGAAGTTTTTAACCTTATAGACAGACCAAATACAATTAGTTTTTTGCTTATTAAAGACTTTGCCAACAATACATTTACGCTTCCTAACAGATTAACACCAAGATTGATTAATTTAAAATTAATTGTAAAATGGTAAAGCTGGTTTTCTAAAAAAGGTAGAAATACGTTGACTATGTTTAGCGTATATCTACTGATTAAAATTCCATTAAAAAAAATAATTTTGCAGTTGTTAATTAAAAATCAATACTTTTATGTTCTCCTAGTGTTGATTGCATTATAATCCTAATTCTTTTCGAAAAGCCATCCATCCAATAAAACTGGTTGAAATTTTATTTTATCACTAAAACACTTAGTTTTATGCTTAGATCTGTACCCTTTTCGAAAGTGCTTCTCATGTTTGCACTTTTTGTTTTGTTTGCTCCTTCAACAGGTATATCTCAAACAAAAAAGATACATCTTTTAACAAAAGTAACCACAAATCAGGTCGCTGCCAGATCGGGTATTGACACTGATAATGATGGAATTGCTGATGAATTTGACAATTGTCCTCTCAAATCAAATCCTGGACAAAAGGATAGTGATGGTGATGGAATTGGTGATGGTTGTGATAATTGCAAGACAACCTCGAATGCAACACAGAATGATAGTGATGGTGATGGTAGAGGCGATGCATGCGATAATTGCTTGACAAAGGGTAATCCGGGTCAGCAAGACAATGATAGTGATGGATTAGGAAATGCCTGTGATCCAGATGATGACAACGATGGTGTATTGGATATAGATGATTGCGATCGGTTCAATGCTGCAATTGGCGCTGCCACTGTTTGGTATACCGATATAGACAATGATGGATTTGGAGATCCATCAAGTGGCGTTACAAATTGTACCCAACCTGCAGGATATATTGCAAATGGCAATGACAACTGCCCGTCAGATTCTAACCCGGATCAACTTGATACTGATAATGATGGACAAGGTGATGCATGTGATTCTGACGACGACAATGATGGCGTAATGGACGTTGATGATTGCGCACCATTGGACTCAAATGTTGGATCAGCTACTACTTGGTATTTGGATTCTGATGGTGACGGACTTGGCGACTTAAATAACTTTACGATGGCTTGCTCACAGCCTGCCGGTTATGTTGCAAATAGTACCGATAACTGCCCGGCAGATTCCAACCCAGATCAACTTGATACTGACAATGATGGACAAGGTGATGCATGTGATTCTGACGATGATAATGATGGCGTAATGGACGTTGATGATTGCGCACCATTAGACGCGAATGTTGGATCAGCTGCTACTTGGTATTTAGATTCTGATTTTGACGGATTTGGCGACTTAAATAACTTTACGATGGCTTGTTCACAGCCTGTTGGTTATGTTGCTAATAGTACCGATAATTGTCCTTCAAAAGCCAATGCCCAGCAGAGAGATTTTGATGCTGATGGGTTAGGTGATGTTTGTGATCCTGATGATGATAATGATGGCGTTGGAGACAAGGATGATTGCAATCCATTTGATACAAATGTTGGCGCTGCTACAATTTGGTATGCCGATGTCGACGGTGATGGTTTCGGTGATCCTAAAACCTCTCTAAAGGAGTGTGCTCAACCAACCGGATATGTTTCAGACAATACTGATAATTGCCCTGTAATTGCGAATATAGACCAATTGGATACAGATGGAGATGGAATTGGTGATGCATGTGATAATTGCCCTTCAAAAGCTAATACCCAGCAGAGAGATTTTGATGCAGATGGGTTAGGAGATGTTTGTGATCCTGATGATGATAATGATGGAGTTGGTGACAAAGATGATTGCAACCCTTTCGACGCAAATGTTGGAGCTGCTACAACTTGGTATGCTGACAGTGATGCTGATGGATTCGGCGATACAAAAACCTCTCAAAAAGCTTGTTCGCAACCAACCGGATATGTTTCAAACAATACTGATAATTGCCCTGTAACTTCAAATGTAGACCAATTAGATACAGATAGTGATGGAATTGGTGATGCGTGTGATAATTGTCCTTCAAAAGCAAATGCTCAACAAAGAGATTTTGATTCAGATGGGCTGGGAGATGTTTGTGATCCTGATGATGATAACGATGGAATTGGAGACAAAGATGATTGTAATCCATTTGATGCAAATGTTGGAGCTGCTACTTCTTGGTATGCAGATGGTGATTCGGATGGTTTTGGCGATCCAAATACAACCCTTTCAGCCTGTACTCAACCAACAGGATATGTTTTAAACAACACAGATAATTGCCCTGTAGATGCAAACGCAGACCAATTAGATACAGATAATGATGGACAAGGCGATGCATGCGATACAGACGATGATAATGATGGAGTTTTAGATGTCGATGACTGTGAGCCATTAAATCCTGCTGTAGGTGCTGGGTCAGTTTGGTATTCAGATAACGACTTAGACGGATTAGGAGATCCTAATTCATTTACAGTAGCTTGTAATCAACCTTCGGGTTTCGTAACCAACAGCAATGATAATTGCCCTCAAACATTCAATCCAGGTCAAAAGGATGTAGATGGAGATGGTGTAGGCGATGCTTGTGATAATTGTAAGCGTACTGCTAACCAAGACCAAAATGATATTGATGGTGATGGAGTTGGTGATGCTTGCGATAACTGCTCTTCAAAAGCCAATCCTGGCCAAGGTGATATAGATGGTGATAGTATTGGAGATGTATGTGATAATTGTAAATCAACTTCCAATTTAGATCAAATTGATGGGGACGCTGATGGCATAGGTGATGCTTGTGACAACTGCGTAAACACCCCAAATAAAAATCAATCAGATATAGATGCTGATGGTATTGGAGATGCATGCGACAATTGCAGTCAAATTGCAAATGCAGATCAATTAGATACCGATGCTGATGGTGTCGGAGATGCTTGCGACAATTGTTTAACAACTTCTAATCCTGGTCAAAAAGATGACGATGGTGATAATGTAGGTGATGCATGTGACAATTGCAAAAATACAGCCAATGCTGACCAGGCAGATACGGATGCTGATCTTATTGGCGATGCTTGTGATAATTGCAGCACAAACTTTAATCCTGGTCAAAAAGATACTGACCAAGATGGAATTGGCGATGCTTGTGACAATTGTAAGATATCTTCAAATGCTGATCAGGCCGATACAGATGGAGATGGTATTGGAGATGTTTGCGATAATTGTCCAACTAAACCGAATAGACTTCAAAGAGATTTTGACAATGATGGCTTAGGGGATGTTTGCGATAAAGATGATGACAATGACGGCGTTTTAGACAAAGACGATTGCAATCCATTTGATGCAAATGTAGGTACTGCATCTGCTTGGTATGCTGATTCTGATTCCGATGGTTTTGGTGATCCAAATTCATCCGTATTAGAATGTAATCAACCAACTGGATATGTTTCTAATAACACTGACAACTGCCCTGCAGATGCCAATGCAGATCAATTAGACACAGACAATGATGGACAAGGAGATGTTTGTGATACGGATGATGATAATGATGGTGTTTTGGATGTGGATGATTGTGAACCTCTAAACCCGGCTGTAGGTGTTGGTGCCATTTGGTTTGCTGATCTTGATCAGGATGGTTATGGTGATCCAAACAATACACTTCAGGCATGTACACAACCAACTGGATACATAACAGACAATCAGGATTGCGATGACACTAATGTTGAAATAAATCCAGAAACGGTATGGTTTAAAGACTTTGATAATGATGGATATGGCGATAACAATGTATTTATTATGTCATGTATTAAACCATCAGGTTATGTTAGCAATAATTGGGATTGCAATGACATTATTAAGGTAAATAATCCTGCAGATGAACTGGTCGTAATGTGCCGCTCTAAGGACAGCAAGCAAGACTGTGTTAAATGGAAAGATGTACAAAAGAAGATAAGAGATGGATGGAAACTAGGGCCATGTACAACTCCTTGTGGTACAGATTTCACATTGATGTGTCATAACCAAAAAACAAAGTGCGTAAAAAATAAAGATGTAACTAAGAAATTAAA
Source organism: Segetibacter sp. (assembly GCA_031424295.1). Lineage (GTDB taxonomy): Bacteria > Bacteroidota > Bacteroidia > Chitinophagales > Chitinophagaceae > Segetibacter. The sequence continues at coordinate 8,722 of JANPHE010000015.1, forward strand.
TAAAGGTTGGACTCTGGGTTCTTGCGAAGCAACTACTACACCAATTCTACCAAGACAAACAAATACAGCGGAAATAGTTCAAGTTGATTTTCAGATTAAAGCATTTCCAAATCCAACTTCTGGTAAATTCTCATTACAATTACCAAAATCAAATGAAACAATATCAGAAATTACAATTATTAGTAGTCTGGGAAATGTGATTGAAAGAAGAATTGTGAATATGAAATCTGACGGTCAAATAGAATCCTTTGATCTAAAAAAGCGTGGAAAAGGGATATATTTTGCAAGAATTAACCAAGGGAAAAAATCAAGTACTGTAAAGATTGTACTGAATTAAAGACCAAATAATTTGTTTTGAACGAGAGGCTTCTGAAAGAGCCTCTCGTTTTTTTATTATAACCTTCCAATGCTTTATTACCTTCGCATCATAATTTAATAAAAAATCTTGTCATGTGGTATAATAACGTTCTAGAAACAATTGGAAACACGCCTCTCATCAAACTAAACTCAGTATCTAAAGATTTACCTTGTACTATTCTAGCCAAAGTGGAATATTTTAATCCAGGTAATTCGATGAAAGATAGGATGGCCCTAAAAATGCTCGAAGTAGCTGAACAAGAAGGTAAAATTAAACCTGGCGGTACCATTATAGAATGTACTAGCGGAAATACCGGAATGGGGTTAGCCTTAGCTGCAGTTGTAAAAGGATATAAATGTATTTTTGCTACTACGGATAAACAAAGCAAAGAGAAAGTAGATATTATGAAAGCAGTAGGAGCCGAGGTGGTTGTTTGTCCCACCAATGTCGAGCCTGAAGATCCGCGTAGTTATTATTCTGTAGCTGCTAGATTAGCAAGAGAAATTCCCAATTCATTCCACATGAACCAATATGATAACCTTGCAAACAGATTAGCCCATTATGAAACAACAGGTCCTGAAATCTGGGAACAAACTGAGGGAAAAATCACCCATCTAGTTGTTGCAACAGGGACGGGCGGAAGCATTTCTGGCATTGGAAAATTCCTCAAAGAGAAAAACCCTGATATTCAGGTTTGGGCAATTGATGTTTTTGGGTCTTTATTAAAGAAATACCATGATACCGGAGAGTTAGATGTGGCTCAGGTTCATCCATATATTACGGAAGGTATTGGTGAGGATTTTGTGCCTCAAAACTATGACATGAAGATCATTGACCTTTTTGAACAAGTAAATGATAAGGATGGAGCTATTATGGCAAGGCGAATTTCAAGGGAAGAAGGGATATTTGTAGGATATAGTGCAGGAACAGCGGTTCAAGGAATTTTACAATTGAAAAATAATCTAAAAAAGGAAGACTTGGTAGTTGTTATTTTTAATGATCATGGTAGCAGATATATTGGTAAAATATACAATGACCAATGGATGATGGAAAGAGGGTTTTTAGAAGTAAAAACATTCAAAGACATAGTAGGCGCAAGAGGTTCAAAAAAACTTGTGACATTGGAATCAAACCATACGGTTGCAGATGCTGTAGATTTAATGAAAAAATATGACATCGAACACATACCTGTAATGAATGGAAACGAAATTTCCGGATCAATAAGTGAAGGTGGATTGTTTCAAAAAGTATTTACAAATCCAGAAATAAAAACAGCTTCTCTTGCAAGTGTAATAGAACCGTCTTATCCAATTGTATCTTTTGACACTCCCGTTGAACGATTAGGCGGTATGATAAACAAGGACAACGGAGCTGTACTTGCAAAAGATGATAGTGGAAATATGCATATTGTTACGAAATATGATGTAATTCAAAGCATGACCAAATAATAAAATGCTTTTATTATAAAATTAGTATTTAAGAAAATAAGATGAAAAAACTATACTTTCTACTATTATTTGTTGGGTTAATGACGATTTCTTTTGCCCAACACGAAAAAGTCAAATTATATGACACCGCTGCTAATGCTTATAATGACATTTCAAATATTGTTAAAATGGCAGCATCTAGTCAAAAACATGTAATCATTATGGCTGGAGGTAATTGGTGCAGCTGGTGCCTTCGTTTTAATGAATTGATTACGACTGATTCCCAATTGGACTCCATTGTAAAAGCAGATTATATCGTTTATCATCTTAATTTCAGCAAGGAGAACAAGAACGAGGCAACTTTTGCAAAATATGGCTACCCTCAACGTTTTGGATTTCCAGTATTCATTATTTTGGATCAAAATGGAACACGGATCCATACACAAAACTCAGGGCTTCTTGAAGAAGGAAAAGGATATAGTAGGGACAAAGTGAAAGAATTTTTCCTTCAATGGAACAGAAAAGCAATAAGCCCAGATTCTTATAAGAATTAGACCATTGTCATTTAATTAATTTTCAAATTGTCAGAAATAAATTTTCAGCTATTATACAAATCTGCTGTAAATCATGGGAATTACTTATCCATTGCTGCTTTTTTCATTTGCTTTGCGGTGTCGGCACCAACATATTTTTCAATTCTTTTTTCAATGAAATAAATTACAGGTGTCATAACAATTGCAATAGTAAATTTATAAAGATAGTTGACTACACATATTGCAAGAACAGTTTGCCAGGTCCACCCCCGCCCTATTTTAAATGCAATAAACAATACAATAAAACTGTCAACTAATTGAGAAACCACCGTTGAACCTGTCGCCCTAAGCCATACTTTTTTCTCACCAGTCATCCGTTTTATTTTATGAAATATGGTTACATCAACTATCTGGCTAATCAAAAATGCCATGATGCTACCCAAAATAATCCACATACCCTGACCAAATACAGAAGTAAATGCATCGTTCATATTCCCAATATTGTTTTCCTTTCCACTTCCAACCCAAAAATCAGCTGCCGGAATGTGAATAGCCAGATAAAACATTAGAAAAGCATAGGAAATAAGGGCAACGGCTATGTAAGATATCCGCTTAACTGCTTTAGGGCCATAATACTCATTGACAATATCGGTAATTACAAACTCTAATGGCCACAATAATACGCCACAAGTAAGATTAAACGCTAAACCAGGTTGCCCGAAAATTGTTAAGTTATAAGGTGTAACCCCGAGCGTTTTCTCCAATGAAAAAATCTTTCCTCCAATGCACTCTGCTATTAAAGCATTCGCTACAAAAAAAGCTGCGATTGCAACAAAAAGCTTGGTTGGTTTGTCTTTTACAATGTTTTGAATCATGGATTATATAATATAAAATAATAAGATTGAAAGAGCAGACAACAGGTCAGTGTTATTATTATCCAATTTGGAACATTTACTTTCTTCCTCATTATTATGGTAGCAATAACACCCATTACAAATAATATGTTTAAAGAAGGAGACATGATCCAACCTGTGACCAAAATAAACTCCCGAAATGATAAGGGGATAGGAAAATTGGTATGCCTTAAAAGAAGGCAAAGAGCAAAAAAAACGTTGCAGATAACTGCTACCCTTGATAGAAATAACAACCAACGCATATAATTCGTGTAAAATAGTATTATTTTGCCGACTGCTTAATAAATTTTATTTATGAAGAAATTTGATTGGAAGAAACTCCTGCCTCATGCATATGCCATAGGTATTTTCTTATTAGTGGCTTTAATTTACTGTAAACCTGCCATGCAGGGAAAGGTACTCCAGCAAAGTGATATAACGCAATGGAAAGGGATGAGTAAGGACATTCTTGACTTTAAAGAGAAACACGGTGAAGCACCATTGTGGACCAACAGCATGTTTAGTGGAATGCCGGGCTATTTGATAGCAGGAAAAACAAATAACAATGTACCCTATTACTTTGCCGAAGCCATTTCACTTTTTCTTGGAAAGCCATTTCAGTTCTTTTTTCTGGCTTGCATTTGCTTTTATTTTTTAGCACAGGTTTTACGGACTAACACCTGGATAAGCGTAATTGGTGCGTTGGCTTATGCATATGCAACCTATAATCCCATCATTGTCTCTGTTGGTCATGATACTAAAATGCTATCCATTGCACTTATCCCCGGGTTTATAGCTTCTATCCTACTTATCTATGAACGAAAATACTTGTGGGGAGCAGCGCTTACAGCCTTCTTCACAGGCTCTTTAATTAGCCAAAATCACTACCAGATCATTTACTATGGTTTGATTATAGCCGTTTTTATGACGATTGGCTTTGGCATAAAATGGATTTTGGCAAAGGATTTCAAACATTTTCTCATAGCTGGAAGTTTGACACTATTTGCAGGATTACTGGGTGTTTTCTCCAATGCTGTAGTTATTTTACCAAACTACGAATATACTCAGGAAACAATCAGAGGAGGAAGTGTACTTGCTGATGGAGCAGGAAATACCGGGAAAGAAGGGCTCTCTGAGAGCTACGCATTCAGTTATAGTATGTCTAAAGCAGAATCTTTTGTGTTGTTAATTCCTCGCATAATGGGTGGCAGCAGTAATCACTTGGAAGTACCCCAAGAAAAATCAAAAGCGGTAGAAGCCTTGCAAAGTATGCAACCCGAAGTGGCTCAACAACTTCAAAGCAACCTTGGGTTTTATTGGGGTGAGGGGCATACTTCAGGTCCTCCATATGCAGGTGCTGTAATGTGCTTTCTGGCAATAATGGGTTTTGCCATATTAGACAACAATCACAAATGGTGGATATTGGGTACTATCATTATAACATTAATGATGAGCTGGGGAATTAATTTTAAAGATTTCAATACTTTTCTTTTCGATCACTTGCCGATGTATAACAAGTTTAGAGCTCCGGGGATGATCATCGTTGTACCCATTTTTCTTGTTTGTATGATGGCCATTTTGGCTTTGCAAAAACTGCTTTTCGGCTTTGCTGACCAAAAGGAAATGATGAAAAAATTTAAGTTAGGTCTAACGCTAACTGGTGGTGTATTTGCTGCTATTCTATTGGTTTATTTTAGTTTGGATTACAAAGGTGCGGGCGACAATATGTTGTTGCAGCAAATAAGTCAAATTCAGGATGCAGCTCAGAAAGCAGCTTTTGAAACAGGTGCAAAATCTATGATCAATGGTTTGATAGAAGACAGAAAAGGCTTGTTTATGGGCGACATCATGAGATCGCTTATGTTTATTGCAGCTGCAGCAGCAGCAATATTTCTCTACAATAAAAAAATAATAAAGCCTGTAATTGCACTTTTGACTATTGGAATTTTGTCTTTTGTAGATGTAATGGCAATCGATGTAAATTATTTAAGCAGCGAAAATTACCAGGACGTAGAAGAGAATGATGCATCATTCATTCCTTCTGTTGCTGACCAACAAATTCTGCAAGACAAATCATACTACAGGGTTTTTAATGTAGTGGGTGGAAATGTGCAGATGGCATTTAACCATGGTGCTATCAATTCATATTTCCATAAAAGCATTGGTGGATACCACCCGGCAAAATTGAGTATTTATCAGGATCTTATTGAAAAGCAGTTGTACAAATTTCCAAATTGCCAACCTGTAATCAACATGCTTAATACAAAGTATATTATTTATGGAGATCAGCAAAACCCAAAAGTTCAGATTAATCCTGATGCTCTAGGAGCAGCATGGTTTGTAAAAGGTATTCGATTTGAAAATGGGCCGAAAGCAGAAATGGCAGCTTTAGATAATTTGAATACTAAGGACTCCGCAGTTGCTGACAAATCGTTTAGTACTATTTTGAAAGGAACATTTTCGTTCGACAGTTCAGCAACAATCCGTTTTGTAAAAAATGAAAATGATTCGGTGCGCTATACTTCCAACGCTTCAACTGACCAACTTGCTGTTTTTAGCGAGGTTTATTATGACAAAGGATGGAATGCCTATGTAGATGGAAAACAAGTTCCTTATGCAAAGGTGAATTATGTACTTCGTGGTATGGTAGTACCTGCAGGAGAACATACGATTGAGTTTAAATTTGAGCCAAAAAGCCACGCAACCGGTTGGATGCTTACCAATATTTGTTCATTTATCATGCTTCTTTTGCTAATTGGGGCAATTGTAATTGAACTAAAAAACAAGAAAGCAAAAACTGTTTCAATTTAAAGCTTATCATTTTTTGATTTGAAAATGAACATCCCATGCATAAGTGTTTTGATGCCTGTTTACAATGCAGGTTCATTTTTGAAAGCAGGGATTGATTCTATTTTGCAACAAACTTACTTTGACTTTGAATTAATTATTGTGGATGATGGATCGACTGATGATTCTGAAAAAATCGTTCGTTCATATAATGATCCACGGATTAAATATTATAAAAATGAAAAAAACAGCGGACTGATTTTCACACTAAACAAGGGTTTAGCATATTGCAACGGAAAATACATTGCAAGGATGGATGCTGATGACATTTGTTTACCAGAAAGGTTTCATAAGCAAGTTAATTACATTGAATCGAATCCGGCACTTGCTGGTGTCAGTTGCCATGTATCCTTTATAAACGAAAAAGATGAAACAATTGGTGAGTGGAAAGAAGATTTACTAACACGCTCATACAAACAAATAAAAAAACAAATTGTAAAAGGAAATTGTATTGCCCACCCTTCAATAATGATTAAAGCATCTGTTTTAAAAGAATACCAATACAATAGAAACCAAATACATATTGAGGATTATGATCTATGGTTGAGGATTTTTGCTGATGGTTTAACTATAGAAAAAGTGCCTGAAAAATTGCTTTTGTACAGAATACACCAAACATCCATAACAAGCAGTTTTTTAAGAAAGTCAAATCCATTCTTCGATCAATTCCGGTGCAAAATAAAGTTTCTTATCGCAAGGTTTACCAATTTTTCATTTGGCTTATTTGAGTTAAAAGTATTGATTACTGCGCTTAAAGATGGTATGATGGGAATAGGAAAATCAATTAAACAATTGTTCAAAAATTGAAATACTCAACATATATCATCAAAAGGAAAATAGAAGATATTGCCATCTTTCCTTTTATTGTTTTGGGTAGATTAATAGCAAAATTAAAAAGAGAGCCCGTTGAGTTTGACATCTATTTTTTCTTTCCTTTTTATCATACTGGCGGTGCAGAAAAAGTTCATTCATTAATTACAAACGGTATTGGAAATAAAAATTCCGTTATATACTTTACCAGGAAATCAGTTGACCAAAATTTCTATGCAGATTTTAAAAAATCGGGATGCAAGATTGTTGACATCTCTGGTTTTACTGATAATAAATACCTTTATTTTTTAAATCTCCTATTTAGAGGTATTATATCAGGATACATTAACAATCAAAAGAAACAACCATTAGTTTTTAATGGGCAATGCAACTTTGGATATAAGATTTCACCTTGGATAAAAGCGACTGTTCCGCAAGTTGAATTGATTCATTCCTACAATACTTTTTCATGGATACGGCTTCCATTTCTTCCTTTTATTTCAAGAACGATCATGATAAGTAAAGTAAGAATGGAAGAGCATCTAAAGCAATATACAATACTCAATGTTCCGCCACCATATCATAAGAAAATTCAGTACATAGTAAATGGCATTCCATTGCCAACAAACGTTCAGCAAAAGCAGATGGAAGGCAACCTAAAAATCCTTTATGTAGGAAGAGGAACCGAGGAAAAGCGAGTGAATTTAATAGCGCTTATGGCTAAAGAAGCATCAGTAAAAAACTTACCCGTCGAATTTCTTTTTATGGGTGAAGTTGAAGACGCAATCCATGCTGATTTAAAAGCTTACTGTACCGTCCTGGGGCATCAATCTGATGAGAAGGAAATAGATGCCATTTATCAAAAGGCACATGTTGTTATAATTACATCATATACCGAAGGTTTTCCTATGGTTATTGAAGAAGGAATGGCTAGAGGTTGTGCAGTTATAGCAACTCCGGTTGGTGACATTCCTGTTCATGTTATGAACAATGAAAATGGATTTCTATTTTCAACCGTTGAAAGCGAAGCAACAATTGTAAAAGAAGGCGTAGAGTATATTTTGTTACTTATTAATAATAAAAATCTATTAGCGACCATTGGTAAAAATAATATTAAGTATGCAAATGATCACTTTAGCATTCAGGCTTTTAACCACGCCTATCAACAACTTTTAATCAATTAAGAATTGTATCGTGAAACCATTGAGTTTTGTAATCATTACTTATAACCGACCAGCAGACACGCTTGAACTGCTACAAAATATTAGTGAGTTAAATCGAGCCAATGAGTTGTTGCAAGATGTAATATTGGTGAACAATGCCTCTTCCGAAGATTATTCAACAGTTAAACAATTTCATCATCCAAACTTACCGCTTCAATACATCGATGCACCTGAGAATTTAGGAGTTACCAGGGGGAGGAATTTTGCATTACAATTTGCCAAAAGCGAAATCATTATTTTTCTGGATGACGATGCAATTTTGCAAAATGCAGACGCATTAGAAAACGTAGTTGCAGCATTTAAAAAACCTGGATATAACAATCGCCCTGTTGGGATTGTCTCATTCAAAGTTTTATACTACGATACCCTTCATATGCAGGTGAATGCTTTACCACATAAGCAATATGAAGCTTACAAAGACAAACCTGATTTCTTTACTTATTACTTTGCAGGCGGTGCACATGCAATAAAAAAGAGCGTTTTGGAGGAAGTAGGCAACCTCCCTCCAGAGTTTTTTTATGGCATGGAAGAATATGATTTAAGCTATCGAATCCTTGATAAAGGCTACTCCATCAAATACGAAAACAGTATTGTAATGCTTCATAAAGAAAGTCCATTAGGGAGAAAACCTAAAAGTGAAAAAGTGAGAATGATGTGGGTTAATAAAACGAAAGTAGCTTATCGCTATCTTCCAAAAATTTACTTCTATTCTACTGCCATTATGTGGTCGCTTGAGTACCTTAAGAAAACCGGATTTGATATAAATGGATGGCTAAAGGGTTGGAGACAAATATTCCACATTTCATCAACCGAGAAAAGAACCTCAATCAAATCAAGTACACTACTTTATTTAAATGAAGTCGAGGCGAGATTATGGTACTAATTTAAACTTGTAAACTTTTCATTTTATCCGTTTCAATTAAACTCAGGAATTTTTCTAATCCTTTCCTTTTATTGTCAGTAAGATCGTAGCTAATATTGTCTGTATAATATAGTTTAAGATCATAGAAAGGAGATTCGTTTTCGGACACTACAATATCTAGATGTTGTAAGCCTTCTCTATTTGCTTGATTGAAAGCTTCAATAAATGTATTTGGAAGTGGTTTATTAGATACCCAAGCGGCAAAAACAAAAGGTAATCCTGTAAATTCTATCCAAGCCTCTGCAAGATCATAGTAATATTTGCTAATAGTCCTTTGTTCAAATGCCCTATCCCCTATTACAATAGCTGCAGTTGTACCTTTAATTTCGGTTCTAAAATTTGCATTGGCATCTGCAAATTGGACGTTCAATCTCCAATATTTTTCAATTAGTAACTTACCCAAAGCCACTGAAGTTTTACTTTGGTAATCCAATATCACTTTTTCTATACGGTCTAAGGCAACTTCACTAAACAAGCAAACAGACGCAACTTCTCGTTCTGCCCCTATACAATAATCACCAATAAGATAATGTTCCTTTAACTCAGGAATAACTGCTACAGGAATTAGGCCCAAATCAATGCTGCCATCTAACAACATTTCCGCTATTCTTGATGGATAATCTTCTACAAATTCAACCCCATCCATCTTGTAACCATGGCCAAAAGCGAACATTAAAGGTTTTGTATTTAGATAACTTACAACCCCTATCCTTATTTTATTCTCCAATTCATCTATTTTTGACTTGCAAAGAAACAATATAGTTGTGGACTAAAGGTGACCTTGCTCAACTTCATCCATCAACAAATAAACAAAAATGGAAACTAACAACCTATTAGCCATTTCTCCAATTGATGGCAGATATAAAAAACAGATTGATTTTCTTGGAGATTATTTCAGTGAGTTTGCACTCATTAAACATAGAGTATATGTAGAAATACAATACTTCTTTTTTTTAGCTGACCATAAGTTCTTTAAAATAGACATTAAATGTAGGCTCTACTTAAAAAAACTATATGATGATTTTAATATTATCCATGCAGATAGAATTAAAACAATAGAGCAAACGACTAACCATGATGTAAAAGCCGTAGAATATTTTTTAAAAGAAGCGTTAGAGAAATGTAGTAGTAGTCACCTAAAAGAATGGATACATTTTGGACTTACATCTCAGGACATTAATAATACTTCTATTCCACTGACATGGAAATTATGTATGGAAAATGAGTATTTACCAGCAATCATTAACTTAAACAATTCACTACAAACAATTGCCGAACAATGGAAGACTATACCAATGCTTGCAAAAACACATGGTCAGCCAGCTTCCCCAACAATATTAGGCAAAGAAATAATGGTTTTTGTAGAAAGATTAAGTAACCAAGTGTTGCTCTTTGGGTATATTCCTTACGCTGCAAAATTTGGAGGTGCAACTGGCAATTTCAATGCCCATGTTGTGGCATTTCCTGAAAAAAACTGGATAGCTCTTGGAAATAGTTTTGTTGAGAAAACGCTTGGATTACAACGGATGCAGTTCACTACTCAAATAGAGCATTATGATTCACTTGCAGCTCATTTCGATTGCATTAAACGTATAAATAACATACTAATAGACCTTTGTAGAGACATGTGGACCTACATAAGCATGGAATATTTCAAACAAAAAACCAAAAAAGGCGAAGTTGGCAGTAGTGCAATGCCTCACAAAGTAAACCCCATTGATTTTGAAAATGCGGAAGGTAATCTAGGAGTAGCCAACGCCATGCTTCAGCACCTTTCAGCAAAGTTACCTATTAGTAGGCTACAGCGAGATCTCACAGATAGCACTGTTCTACGAAACATAGGAGTACCTGTTGCACATACTTTCATTGCTATCAAATCAATAGAAAAAGGCTTGAAAAAATTATTGCTCAATCAAGTGAAGATAAATGAAGATCTCAATAATAATTGGGCGGTTGTAGCTGAAGCAATACAAACTATACTCAGAAGGGAAAACTATCCGGAACCTTACGAAGCATTGAAGGAATTAACTCGTGGAAAAACTACAGTAACAAAGGAAGATATAATTCAATTTATTGCAGGTTTAAATGTAAATGCTCAAATTAAAAAAGAATTGAAGTCTATAAGTCCTTTCAACTATATTGGGATAATGGCAGCATTTTAGCTATTTAAATATTGTACTTAAAAAAATTATATTAAAATAAATTATTAATGCATAAAAAATAAATCTGTAAAAATTAATTGGCTTTTGCATTTCTTTGTAAATGTGCCAATATTCACTTTACATTTTTTAATTAAATCTTAATAATCTTATAAACTATATACTATTACCTTTAAAAATTAAAATTGATAATTAACCTAATTCATTTTTGAATAAGCTTACAATTTAACCCTAAAATTAATCATGCTAGACTGGATAATTTTTAAATTCATTTACTTAGGAATAATACTTTTATCTTTATTAGCTTTTTATAAAATTGTACTATTTATCTGCTTTATAGATGCAGAGGATAAATTTTACTACTTTTTTTATTACCCTGTTGTTAATATTATTTTTTCAAATAATACTAAACTGAGAAAGATTAAGAAACATCAAAACAATTTAAGTAAATTGTTGGTGTTATACAGCCTTATTTACGTTTCAATAATTTCTTCGGCTCTATATCCAGACAGAATTAACCTTGTAGTGACTAAGTTCTTTGCGCAATTATCAACATCATCTAACTTTTAAGTAGTTCGAAAAGCGACAAAGGAATTTCCTGGCTTAGCTATATATTAATTTAATATTTCTTGTTTCTCTTAGGGCAGAAACTTTAAAATAGACAAGTTTTCTGCCTATTTATTTCAAAAATCATCTTAACTCACCTCAAATTCTGGATGATTTTATCCTTAGGATATTTTACTGAATAAGAAAATCTAAGCTTCTTGCTTTCTCCTGGTTGTAGTTTAATTTTCCATTTCAATTCGCCAGTTTCATTATTTATTTCTGCGCTTGTACTTTCATCCAAATTCACTTCTACTTCATTTACTTTGCTCAATGGATATTGATCTTTTACAACCAACTCAATCGCTTGTTTCTTATTGTTTCGCATGACGATTTCATAGGTAAAAGTTTCAATTTTATTATCGCCCTTTATTTTACTCTTCGTTTGTTCTTTAACTAATGTTCGCTTTAGCGCAACCCTTTTGTCTCTTCCTAGTGGCAATCGCAATGTATCGAAAGTTGAATTTGGATCAATATAGGATTTGCCAATATAAGTATTGTCCATTATGATGTTTGCCTCACCGGGGAGCAAATCATATTTTTCCCAATCGTTTATGTCAGCAATCACAAACGCGTCCCTGTCCAACTTCGGAATTCCAAACGCATTGAAATAGGCATTCATCTGCTCGTCTTTTATATCAACATTATATGCTTTTCCATCTGCAGGTATTGAATATGGAAGGTCTATTTCAAAATTCTTGTATAGCATACTTTCACTCTCGCTGGTATAAATACTTACATTTTTTGCATCGTCCAAAATATCAATATCTTTCATTGTGTAACCTGAAGCAGTAGATTCAATTGCTTGCATTTTTGGTACTTGTGCTCTTTTTAAAGTTTTCATTTTCTCATACAAAACAGGTACATACATATTCAAATACCATGAAGAAAGAATGGGCACTACATTTCCTTGGTTTGGGTTTCCTGTACTAAGGCTAATTTTTACATCATCCCAATCTAAACCTGTAGTTTGAGTAACCGTTGCTTTATACCCCAACTTAATGGTATTTTCTAATGTCTTAACCTTAACATCGTATGCGGGTATCCACCCTGCATTTCTAGTGAAATAAGAAATATTGATAGGAGTTGTTGTGCTTTCTTTTGTCAATAGCTGAAGTATGATTTGCCCTGTAGTGGAAGTGACAGCATTTAACTGATCCATTCTTTGTAGTTCATTTACCCTGCCACTAGTACCCGCAATGCTCTCATTGATGTCATTTTTCTTTTGTTGCAAAGTAAATGCAACTATTTTTAGGCTCTGAATTTTAGCGGTATAATAATCAACCAGCCTTATTAACTCGGCACTACTAATTTCTTTTTTAGGATTGTTAGCAAGATTTGCCTCAATCAGCCTTGTTGTCCTATTGATGATATCATCATTATTTTGCAAGTCATTTTCAATATTGTTATAAATCACCTGTAGATGTTTCAATGTATCCTGCATTTTGGGTATTAGTAGGCTCTGCAGAATAAGTTTCGTCTCGGTTTTTGTTGCAAATCTGTAAGACATTATTACAACATTTTCTGAACACCCCACTTGTATTGTATTCACATCAAGTTGTGTAGCTAAATTACTCACAACTAATTCCTGCGCACCAATAGGAAGTGTTGCTTTTGCGGTATGGTTTAATTCAGCGCCATAACCAAAATAAACAGTAGCCTTTTTTAATTCAGCACTAATTGTTTGGGTTGATTTCTCTTTAGCTAATAAACTAGTGACGCTTAACATTGCACCAATAAAAATGGGGATAATTTTCATACCTGTTGATATTTTTTTACAGGATGAAAAACAAAGTGCAATTACATAACCAATGCTAATATTAAAATATAACGCTTAGAAAGTCCATCTTTGTCAAAGGTATTTTAGCGTATTATTTCTATATTCTATCAAATCTTTTTCTGTAGATATTTCTTCAACTCGATAGCTTGTTCCATCAGGATTTTGCCTTTTCAAAACAACTACTCCCCCTTGATTGATTATCCGATGTGCTTTAACCAATATTTTTTCTATATCAACATTGTATTTTAAGTTTTGCAATTCCTCTATTTTTCCTATTTCAATAATATATTCCATAATTTTTACAAATAGGCTATAATATGAAGTTTGCCCTTTAAATATTACCTACAGGAATGTAACCTAATACTGAAAATTGAATTTTATTTAAATTTTTCTGCTACTTTTAACACCCATAAAAAATTTAAAATGGTTTTGAAACAGCGTGTCATTGTGAGCAATGAATTTTTTGATGATCGAATAGTGGACAACAACTTAGCTATTTCCTCATTCATTACCAATCTAAATGCAGACCAACGGCTATTGGAGATTAATTCGATCTTTAATTCGAAATCTCCTTATCATGAAGTTACAAAGTATGATATGCAAAGTGACAGTCTATGGTAATAAATCTTTTAACTCGATTAATAGGCCATGATTTTATTTAGTATTTACTCAATTATTCAAACTACATTAAAATGCAACTTCGAAAACGCTTTATCCTTATTCTTATTGTTCTATCAAATGTTGGCTTTGGTCAAAAAACCATCAATGACTTGTTCACTTTAAAACAAGAAAAATTGACAAGCATTGATAAAGTATTAAAAAATTATGCTGTTCTTTCTGTCAATGAATCGATACTTTCTAAATTATCTCATGACGAACAAAAGAATATTTTACTAGATGTTCCATTTAGTGCAAGTGCTACATTTAAACTAAACCTTGAGAAGAACAATCTTTTTTCGAACAACTTTTATGTAACTACTTCTGGTAATGGGGATAAGCAAAATTTTTATTACGAGCCAGGAAAATATTATTGCGGTAAGATCGTAGGTACAAAAACTTCTATGGCTGCTATTTCTTTTTTTACCGACGATATTATGTTGGTAATGGCAGATTCAATTGGGAATATCATTATCGAAAAATTAAAATCAAAAGACAAAAATGTAAATGGAAAGTATATTATTTATAGAGATAAGGATGTATTGTTTCCAAATACTTATACCTGTGGCGTGTCAGA
>JANPHE010000016.1:0-4853 GCA_031424295.1 Segetibacter sp.
GGATTCCGAAAAGGTTATTAAATGAAGGAGAGTATGCAGTGAGGCCCGAATTTTCTATTCATTGTGTAAAAGGCTTGTTGAGTACAAATGGCAATGTTGTTGCCTTTAAGGTTACAATAGATAGTGGTATTTCTGACTTTCACGCCATACTCAATGAAAACAATCATCCAGGTATTATTTATCCTGCATTGGAATGGAATGTTTTTGAAAAATAATGTATACAGTAATTCGACTATTAAAGTTCATTTCATTTTATGTTCATCGCATGTGGGTTTTTTTGTTTACAAAGCCAAAGCGGCTTTTCGATTATTTGTATTTAATTTATCATGGAGTGGAAACGAGTTATG
Source organism: Segetibacter sp. (assembly GCA_031424295.1). Taxonomy (GTDB): domain Bacteria; phylum Bacteroidota; class Bacteroidia; order Chitinophagales; family Chitinophagaceae; genus Segetibacter. The sequence goes on from JANPHE010000016.1 coordinate 348, forward strand.
GTTTTGTAAAAATGGATGGCCTGCCTATTATTAGAAAGGCTGAAGGTTCAAAAATAGTATTGGGGAAAGGATGTACATTGGTTTCAAGCTCTAAGTACAATATTGCGGGAGTTAACCACCCTGTTATTTTGGCTACACTTGCACCTGGCGCAATAATAAAAATAGGTGCTGTGGGTGTTTCTGGTGCGGCAATCTGTGCAGCAAAAAAAATAATAATTGACGACTACAGCGGCGTTGGTGCAAACTCAAATTTGTATGATAGTGATTTTCACTCAATAGATGCAGTTGTCAGAAGAAATCAAAAAAGTATAAACGAAGCATTAAGCAAAGAAATAATTATAGGAAAGGATGTTTGGATAGCATCAAACGTGACCATATTAAAAGGGGTTGAAATAGGAGACGAGGCTATTATTGCTGCAGGTGCTGTCGTTACCAAATCCGTCCCTGCGAAAACTATTTTTGCAGGCAATCCGGCCAGAAAAATTAAAGATTTATGACAGATTACGGTCCTTGTAAGTTATGCGGAAATGTAAAGCTGAACCTGGTGCTTCAAGCTGCAGATTTTCAAATATTAGAATGCCAAAATTGCAAAATCGCTTTCACAAACCCTCCGCCAATTGTTCCGGATTACGTAAACATGGATTTTCATTCCGGAGAAAATAAAGATAAAGCCGAAAGGCTAACTTATATACAAGACCTACAGCCCGATTGGCAGATGCTAATAAGGATGCAAGCAAAAATGATAGCCGATAATTTTGATAAAAATGTTGCTATTTTAGAGATTGGCTGTGGTGAAGGAATACTGCTCGATGAAATAAGCAAAGCAGGTTTTAAAAGCGTTGAAGGCATAGAACCCAGTAGAACCGGTGCTTACAGGGCTTTGAAGAAAGGGCTAACCGTTGCCAATACCTACTTTGATGGGGGTGTAACGGACAAAAAGTTTAACCTTGTCATGATGTCACATGTTTACGAACATGTGGAAGACCCTTACCAATTTATTGAAAAAATAAAAAAAGTACTAAAGCCCGGTGGCACTATAATGCTGACTCAAACTAATTACAAGGCTTTGCTTCCACGCTTTCGAAAAGAAAAATGGTACGCATGGGTGCCCGACCAGCATTTTTGGCATTTTACGCCTCAGGGATTGAAAAAGTTATTTAAAAAAAATGGGTTAAAAGCATATGCTTTAAACTATTGTACGCTCGTTCATCCGCGCAGTAAACTATACCGAATAGCCCGCAAACTGTTCTTTCTGCAAGACCAGTTTATAATAATGGCAAAGATGGAGAAGTAGTATTTTTAAGTAAACTTTTTGTATCCCAATGATAGTACTGCTGCTAAACTTCATTGTCGTCGCACACTAGAACCTTTTTTTTATTCAGCAATGAACAAAACTGTCACCCAAAATAAATATCCAATCTCCGCCATGATTGTAGGTTTCAACGAAGAAAAGTTGTTGCCGGCATGTCTTCAGTCTATAAGTTTTTGCGACGATATTCACTACACCGATTTAGGTTCTACTGATGACTCGATACAAGTAGCACAGCAATTTGCACAACACATTTATCACCGGAAGCCTGTGCCCAGTTGCGAAATGATACAAACAGAAGTGGTTAATTATACTAAAAATGATTGGGTTATTTTCGTTGACCCCGATGAAGTTGTGGATGAAATACTTGCCTCTGAATTACTTCAACGCTTTAACGAAATCACATCAATGGAAAACATTGGAGCTGTTAAAGTTCCATGGCAATTTTATTTTAAAAGCACCAGATTAAAGGGAACTGTTTGGGGTGGAAGAAATCAAAAATATTTTCTCGTCAATAAGCGACGTTTTGCTTTTGACCCTGTAGTTCATTATGGTCGCAAATTGAAACCTGGTTTTATTTCTACCGATATTCAATTAAATAAAAATGAAACCAACGTTTTACATCATTATTGGATGAACAGTTGGCAAGTATTTATTAAAAAGCACAATAGATATTTGATTAATGAAGGAATAGATAGATACAATCTCGGAGTAAGAACAACTCTGAAGCAAGTGATGCTTGCGCCATACTACGAATTTAAGCGCTCTTTTTGGACATTGGTAGGGAAAAAAGATGGTCTCCTGGGTTTTTTCCTGTCGCTTTTTTGGGCGTGGTATCAAACTTCGGCCTTATTGTCTTTGTATAAAATTCAAAAAAGGAATATGTCTATACAAAAAGTATGAGCAATCCGAAGATTTCAATTATTACAATTAGCCTAAACAATGCAGATGGCTTATTAAAAACAATATCATCAGTATTAGAACAAACATATCAGCCGCTTGAATACATTGTTATAGACGGGGATTCCCAAGACGATAGCAAAGCAATTATACAAAAAAATGCAAGTAGGATAGATTTTGCTATTTCAGAAAAAGATAGCGGTATCTATGCTGCAATGAACAAAGGAATAGAAAAGGCAACAGGAGATTATTTATTATTTTTAAATAGCGGGGATGTGCTTTTAGTCGGAAATCCTTTGCAACAAATGATTGACAATGGCAGTTCTGCAGATTTAATTTATGGAAATATTCGTATGTCAGGAAATGGGATTTCAAGAATTGGTGTTTTTCCTGAAAAACTTAGTTTTAAATTTTTTTATATCAATTCTCTTCCCCATCCTTGCACACTCATAAATAAACGTTTATTTGATAAAATTGGGGTATATAGAGAAGATTTTAAAGTAGCATCAGACTGGGCTTTTTTTGTGTTAGCTGTTTGCAAATTCAATTGTAGTTATAAACACGTAAATGTTTTGGTAGCAGATTTTTCACTTGGCGGCATCAGTTCATCGCATGAAACGACCATCAAAAATGAAAGGAAAATCATAATCCAAACTTATTTTAATGCATTCGAAAATGATTATAAGGAGATGTATTTGTTAGAAATTGAGCTTTCAAATTTGAAGAAACAGATTGGCTATAGAATTTATAATAAAATAATCAAAATAATATCTGGAAATGGTCGCTAGCCCAAATATCTATTATATGGCTCCAGATAGTAATACACCAAGTTGGGGGCAGGGTATCATCTATCATCACGTTTTGGCTTTAAATCAATTAGGTTACAAAGCTACCATACTACATGAAAAGGAAAATTTTAAAATAGAATGGTTAGACATTAAAGTTCCCATTTTATTTTGGAGCAAAAGTTTCTCACTTTCTCCTACTGATATATTGGTAGTGCCAGAAGTAGCAGTCAATTTTAAAGGGTTAAAAAAATTGAAATGTAGAAAAATATTGTTTGTTCAGGCATCCTCATTTCTATTTGAAATGATGCCTGATGATGAAACACATTTATCATTGGGTTTTGAGAGTGCAATCGGTATTATGCCTCATATGATGCCGATTATTGAACAGTTTACTTGCCTCTATGCAGATATGATTCCTCCTTTTGTAGCGCCCTATTTCCTCAAAGAACATAGGTTGTTAAACGAGCGAGAGAAATTAATTTTGGTATTCCCTAAATTTTATCAACAGGATTTTGGCATAGTAAAACGTGTAATCAGCGATAGATTAAAATCATTTAATCCAACTGGATTGACATCTATATTTAAATCTAAATGGAAACTAATTATTCTGAAAGGTAAAACCCATAAAGAAGTAGCCGAACTGATGAAAAAGGCAACATTCTTTATTGCAACCAATACATTTGAATCTTTTAATGCATCATGTGTAGAGGCCATGGCAGCAGGATGTATCAGTATTTGTTATGAAGGATTTGGGCCGAGAGATTATTTAAAGAATGGTAAGAATGCGTTTGTTTTCCCCAATAATGAAGCTTATAAGTTGAGCAATTTTGTTTTTGATTTATTGGATAATTTTGAAGAAAACCAATTAAATCTAAATTCAATAAGGGAAGAAGGATTTCATCTTGCACACTCATATAATTATAATGCCACTAAGTCCGCCATTCATGAATATTATAAAAAGAAATTGTTAGCATAGATTTTGGCTGTTGAAGACAATTTATTTGAATTGTCTTCTTTTTTTTACAAAAAATAAATACATGAAGCAAAACGTATTAATTACTGGAGGTGCAGGGTTTATGGGCGCTCATCTTGTTCGCGAAATTATAAAATACGATCATTTACAAGCTGTAGTACTTGATGATTTGTCAGGTGGTTTTGAAGAAAATGTTCCCAAAGAAGCTATATTCGTTAAAGGGTCCATTCTGGATACTTCCTTATTAGCAAATCTATTTTCTACTTATAAGTTCGAATATGTTTATCACCTTGCTGCATATGCTGCAGAAGGACTTAGCCATTTTATAAGAAGATTTAACTATAATAATAATCTGATTGGGAGTATAAATCTGATAAATGAGTCTGTCAATAACAAGGTGAAGTGTTTTGTATTTACAAGTTCTATTGCAGTATACGGTGCAGGTCAGACACCAATGCTTGAATCTATGACACCAATGCCTGAAGATCCATATGGGATAGCGAAATATGCTGTTGAGATGGACTTGCAAAATGCCA
>JANPHE010000017.1:0-30250 GCA_031424295.1 Segetibacter sp.
ACTTGCGTAAAGGTTGCACCAATGCTATATGCAGTAAAATCATTAGCATAATATGTGAACACTTTTAAATAATAATACCCTCTTGTAAGGCCTGATAAGTTAATTGGATTCGGAGAACCACAGAAATACGTATTATAAATTGGTGCGACCGAAGTATCCTTGAAAACTTGTAAATAGGTACACTTTAGGCTGTTGTCTATTTTATGATTTTCCATGTTAAAATTGAGCGACATAGTTCCACCGCCTGTATAATTTATTTTCCAAAAATCCGTTGCATCTTTTGCTCCATTGTAATAAAAATTTACATGGCCTTCAACAGTTCCATTTGCCGGTATGGTAGGAGATTTTGCGAAGAAGTTGACCGGTTCGGTATCCGTTCCATAATTGTAAGTAGTGAGTGTATTGCTTAAGGTATATGGAGCCCATTCATAAGAATAATAAGTTTTTAATTTTATGAAGTACGTGCCAGCTTGTAAACCATCCGTATTAATAGTTATTGAAGATGTGGTGTATTGAGAATTTAATAACGTAACTCCATCATTATCATACAAATATGCCCATACATTTTGACCATTATTTGATTGTAAATTTAGACTTATCATACCATCAGCATTTGTAGTGAGGCTATACCAATCTTCTACATCTTTTTGCAAATTATAATAATAGTTAGTATGACCGGCCACAGTTCCATTTAGGGGCAATACAAGGGCTTGCGCTTTTGTATTATTAGGTTCTGTGTCATTTGGTTGGGATGGCACAAATAGACTATCCGCTAAAGTATAGGGAGCCCACTCACCAGAAGAATAGGTATTTACCTTAACATAATAAGTGCCCGCTGCTAGTCCATCTTTGTTTACCACAACGGCTGAGCCTGTAGTGTAGCTTCCTGCCAATAAAGTAGTTCCATCATTATCATAAAGATAAGCCCAAACATTCTGTCCATTTCCTGAGCTCATGGTTAAACGCAGCCGTCCATCTGCATTGGTAGTTACCTTGTACCAATCAGCGGTATCTTTTTTATTGTTGTAATAATAGTTGGAATGGCCTTTTACAGCACTATTCAATGGTAAAGTTAAAGCTTGCGCTTGTGTGCCATTTGGTTCAATATCATTAGGTTCAGTAGGTAAAAACAAGCTATCAGCAAGCGTATACGGAGCCCATTCTGAATTGTAAAAAGTATTAACTCTTATATAGTAAGTACCAGCGGCAAGTCCATCTTTGTTTACCACAACGGCAGAACCGGAAGTATAGCTTCCTGCCAATAAAGTAGTGCCATCATTATCATACAGGTAAGCGTAGACATTTTGTCCATTTCCAGAAGTCATGCTCAATCGTAGTCTTCCATCTGCATTGGTCGTTATTTTGTACCAATCCATAGTATCTCGTTGATTGTTGTAGTAATAATTGATATGACCTGTCTTTTGTCCATTCAGCGGTAATGTTTTGGCCTGGGCTCGGGTAGCATTTGGCTCAGAATCATTTGCTTGTAAAGGCTGTGTTAGGGTGTTGGATATTGTATAAGAAGGCAATTGCCCTGAATAAAAGGAGTATATTTTAAGATAGTAGGTGCCGGCAGCAAGTCCGTCTTTTGAAATGATGATATTCGAATTAGTGTATTGTGAATTGAGCACAATAACGCCATCATTGTCTAAAATCTGGCAATATAAGAACAATCCATTTAGTACAGTTAAATTGACATCTAAGCGACCGTCTCCTGTAGTGGTAACACTCCACCAATCCTCATCACTTGATACACCAATAACGCCATCGTTAGCTCCATTAAGGGTAAGTACATTGGCCGTGGCCCGTGTATTGTTTGGCTCTGCTTCGGTTGCGGTTGCTGTATTCCAAATAATGGAACTACTAAGCATTAACAAAAGTAAAAATTTGTGTTTCATGTTTACAGTTTTTGATTTTTTTTAAAATAGTTCTTAATTGTTCAGTTCTTTTTTCACAGGTCAATTCGGAATATGATATTAAATTAAGTTGCAACCTCAAATTTAGGCATTCTAATTATACCAAAGGGGTAAATTTCTTTGCAACAATACCTTTTTACTTGACGTGATAAAATGAGATTTCCAATAGTTACCTGTAAATTGCTCTTTAAATTAGAATCGTTAGAAATGGTATTTGATTTCAAAAAATGGTTCTTTAAATACAAAGGTTTGCATGTGGTGATGTGGACGATTACTGCTGCAAGTACTTTTCTTACATATTATTCACCACAAGGGTCATTGTTTGCGCAGGTATGCAATGCCGCTGCTGTTGCTGTTAGCTCTACAATTCCTTTTTATACGACTGCCTATATTTTAATACCTCGGTTTCTTTATACCAAGCGATATTTTATTTTTATTGTTTGCATGGTTATTTTAATCATTCTTACAGGAGCACTGATGATGGTAATTGTAAGATCGGTAGATCATTTTTTCGATCCTTCCAGAGCCATTATTCCAACAGACTCCGGTACGCTTCGGTATGCGCTGAATATTTTTATGTGGACAGCAATGATAGCTTCCTTTGGTGCAGGGGGGCTTAAAATTATGTCAGATAGTTTTCGACTGAGAACTAAATTGCAAATAGTAGAAAACGAAAAGATCAGTACAGAACTCAACTTTCTGCGTTCGCAAATCAATCCGCATTTTCTATTCAATGCGATGAACACTATTTATTTTCAGATAGACAAAAGCAATGTGATAGCCAGAGAGTCTGTTGAAAAATTATCGGAAATGTTGCGCTACCAATTGTATGATTGTACTACTGATAAAATAGAAATTGGTCAGGAGCTTGATTATATCAGAAACTATGTAGCTATGCAAACATTGCGACTAGAAATAGGCTCAGATATTCGACTTGAAATTAGTCCTGCTATTCCATCCTTTAAAATTGCACCTTTACTGATACTGCCTATTGTAGAAAATGCCTTCAAACACATCTCGCACTTTAAAGATGCTTCAGCAAATGTTATTAAAATACAGCTTCGACACCGCAATCATCATTTTGAGGTGGATGTTTTTAATACCTACGATCAGTTGAATGGAGCAAAGCACCTGATCAACTCCGGCGGGTTGGGTGTACAGAATTTAAGGAGAAGGTTAGAACTTTTATATCCTGACCGTTACGAATTGGATATAGTGAAAGAGGAAAGATATTTTCATACTAACCTAAAAGTTGACTATTATGATTAACTGTTTGGTAGTAGACGACGAGCCAATTGCCCGGAATGGCTTACTGGAACATATACAGCAGATAGAATTTTTACATCCTGTTGCCGCCTGTAAAAATGCAGTAGAAGCAGCGATATTCCTGCAAAAAGAAAAGATTGATTTAATGTTTTTGGATATTCAAATGCCCAAGCTAACCGGGATAGACTTTTTAAAAAATCTATCAACGCCACCACTTGTAATTTTTACTACTGCTTATCCTGAGTATGCTATTCAAGGATTTGAGTTGGATGTGGTAGATTATTTATTAAAGCCCATCAGTTTTTCGAGGTTTTTAAAAGCTTCGCTAAAAGCGAATGATCATCTTCAATTGGGCAAGCGGGATATTAATGTAGCAGATGATTACTTCTTTGTAAAATGCAATCAGAAACTGGAGAAAATAAAGATTCAGGATGTGTTGTATGTAGAAGGGATGAGTAATTATATTGTTGTACATACAACTAGGAAAAAGTATGTTGCTTACTTAACTTTTAAGGGAATAGAAGAGCGTTTGCCGCAACATTTGTTTATCCGCATACACAAGTCTTTTCTTGTTTCTGTGAACGCTATTCAGTCTATCGGTGTCAATGAGGTACAGTTGGAAAATATCAATCTTCCCATCAGTAAAACCTTTCGTGAAGAAGTGATTGAAAGGCTGGGAGATCGGTTGTTTAAAAGGTAATAGGCAGTAGTTAATGAACGCTGATACTGATGATGCGAATGATAAGGTGGATTTTTTCCTGAATGAAATTGCGAATAGATAATCCCTATCCACAAAAAGGCACAGACATTTCTAAACTTTAAAAACGATATTGAGTTTATTGATCGTCTTTCTATTCCATTTTTAAAATCTTCAAAAATCTTTCTTCAAATATTATAGGATATTGGAAGAATAGAACCATTTCTCTAAATACTTTTGGTTTTAAAAATACAGATGTTGTTTTAAAAGTTGTGGGGGGCACAACCTGTGGCTTAGCAGGGTATCCTTTTCTCAAGTTTTTGCACTTATTTATTTTCGAGCAAAAGATCAATTTGATTTTGCAAGTCAGGAAGGCTGTTTTGAATAATATCCCAAACAATTGTAACATCTATTCCAAAATAGTCATGCACTATTACATTCCTGAAATCTTTCACTAGCCGCCAATTAATTTGGTTGTTTTGCAATTAATAACTTTCCGGAAGCCTTGCAACTGCTTCGCCTATTATCATGAAGTTGTGCTCTACTGCATGTCTGGTCTTAATATCTGTACGGTACTTATCAAGTGTAAAGTCATCTGTAAAAGCAAAAATATTGCAAATAACTTCTGCAATGTCTTGCAATAAGAAATCAGTATTTCTTTCAGACATGAATAAGGTTTTTTTCTACAGAAGAAAGGTAGCGGGGCTTTATGCCTTTGCGCGATACTAAATCAACTTTCTGTTGCAGCATATCTTCCAATTCATGTGCTAAGGCTATAAACCCTTTTCCAATACTGCCCTTGAAATCTACAAGTATGTCAATATCACTCTGCTCGTTAGCATCTCCACGGGCATAAGAGCCAAAAAGTCCCAATTCTGCAATAGGGTATCTACGCTCCAAAGTTGCTTTGTTGGCTTTTAGGACTTCAAGAATTTGCTGCTTACTATACATACTACAAAAGTAAAAAAATTAGTTTAAAGAATGAATATAGAGACCAAGCCTTCAAAAGATGATGCCATAATTGTTGTGCAAACACAACCTTTAGCCAATGATCATGCAACCAACTTCGCCAAAAAATAATACTTCTATTTTTTAATCAGGTGCATTTTGCTCCGCTATCTGCTTCAAAACCAATTGCAGTTTTAGCTTTTTTTCAATACTATCTAATAATTTTATCCAGCTACCAACTGCAGTGCCAATACCAAAAAGTATGAAAACCATACTGATCGATCCTACTAATGTTGCTCCGGATATTACAATGCCTATTATTAAAAACAACCAACGATACAGGATATCATTCTCCACATCATTCAACAATGCTTTGGCATGAAGTTCCAAATTTTGTACTATTGTAAAAGCATATTTTGCATCCGTTCCTTTTTCTATTAGCGCATTGTAAATCTTGTAGTTTGTTGCGCCTTGTTCCTTTTCTTCCAATGCATATTGCCACCAACTTTCGGCTAATTCATCTGCTTTATTTTGTTGGTGTACCCGTTGTTGCTGAATGGAAGCGAGGGTATTATCAATAGCTACTTCGTTAATAATACTGAGGTCCAGGTTACGTTTTTCAAACTCCGCTTTTAATAAATGAAACGATTGAATGGTCAGCCTATGCGCTTCATTCCGGGCAAACAATTGCAATTCTACATCGGGCATTCTTTCGTATTGCTGTTGTACAATATCCAACGTTATCATTGAGGAAAGTTAATAAAAACTTACTGATTGTTTCCTGATTGTTTTAATTAGTACAGCATGTGTAGCTATTTTGATTGATTATTATTTGATGAGCACTAACCAAAAGGCGGAATGTAGTTTCCACGTAGATCACATTCGGAATTATGTTGACTTAGCGCAGCTTCTCACTTTTAGCAAATTGTGCTGCACTTCCGTGCCTTATTTTATAGCAGAAAAGAAACTTAATTCAAAACTCCCACCCAATATCCTTTCTGTAATACATGCCTTCAAAATCAATCTTACCCAGCATTTCTTTTGATTTGTCAACTGCATCATGAATATTATTTCCATAAGCAGTCACTGCCAGTACCCGCCCACCATTGGTAACCACTTCACCATTTTGTTCTTTGGTTCCGGCATGAAAAAGAATAACAGCTTCCGTTGAATTTTCTAATCCGGTAATGGTTTTTCCTTTTGCATATTCGCCGGGGTAGCCACCACTTACTGCTACTACAGTGCAGCACGATCTATTATCGAATATAATTTCCTGTTTTGCCAGCGTACCATTGTGCAACGAAGAAAAAAGGGTGACCAAATCATTTTGTAACCTGGGTAAAACTACCTCCGTTTCCGGATCGCCCATTCTACAATTGTACTCAATTACAAAAGGCTCGTTTTCTGCCAGGATAAATCCGAAAAAAACAAAGCCTTTGTACGTCAGTTGCTCATCCTGTATGCCCTTTATAGTAGGTTTAATGATCCGCTCTTCTACTTTTTGCATAAAGTCATCGTCCACAAATGGCACCGGACTAACGCAACCCATTCCACCTGTATTGAGACCTGTATCTCCTTCCCCTATTCTTTTATAATCTTTTGCATGACCAATGATCTTGTAATCTTTTCCATCGGTCAATACAAATACACTTACCTCTATCCCTTTCAGAAACTGCTCAACCACTACCCGGGCACTAGCTTCGCCAAACTGTTTGTCTTTGATCATCGAAGTAAATACCTGCTTGGCTTCGGTTGCAGTTTCACATATTACTACACCTTTTCCTGCTGCCAATCCATCAGCTTTTAAAACGATGGGTAAGGTATGTTGGTCCAGATAAGAAAGCCCTTCGTCAAAATTATCATCAGTAAATTCTGCATAAGCAGCGGTAGGAATGTGATGCCGCTGCATAAAATGCTTGCTGAAAGCTTTGCTGCCCTCCAATTGTGCTCCAGCCGCAGATGGACCAATGACTTGAATGTGTTGCAAAGCCATATCTGACTTAAAATAATCATAGATGCCTAAAACCAAAGGATCTTCAGGTCCTACAATCACCATGTCAATCAATTCTTGTTGGCAAAATGCACGGATAGAGTCAAAGTCAGTAGCAGCAATCGTCACATTTGTACCGAACTGAAGTGTTCCTGCATTGCCCGGAGCTATAAACAATTTTGTACATAAATGGCTTTGATTGAGCTTCCATGCAAAAGCATGTTCCCGACCTCCCGAACCGAGTAATAATATGTTCATAGTTTGAAATCTGTGGTGCAAATGTGTTTTTATTCTGCGTTTTAACCTATTTATTTTTCATTTTTCGGTTTACGTTTTCAAATTTCGCTATTTTGGGGCTTTAAATTCAAACAACATCCAAACTGTAAACCCCAAAAATCAATATGAACACCTCGATTGCTGACCAGACAATTTCTCAAAAAGGACATCCAAAAGGATTGTATGTACTTTTTGCCACTGAATTCTGGGAACGTTTTAGCTATTATGGAATGCGGGCCATTTTTGTGCTCTTTATGACCAATAAATTGCTGTTTGATAAAGCGTATGCTTCTAACATCTACGGTAGTTATACAGGGCTTGTTTACCTTACTCCATTAATAGGAGGTTATGTGGCTGATCGGTATTGGGGGAATCGGAAATCAATTTTTGTAGGTGGTATATTAATGGCTTTAGGTCAATTCATCATGTTTCTTTGTGCGTCCTTGCCGCAAGGTTCTGCCACTGCACCCGCCATTTTGTGGACAGGACTAGCCTTCCTCATTTTCGGAAATGGTTTCTTCAAGCCTAACATTTCTACCATGGTAGGTCAGTTGTATCCTGAAGGGGACAACAGTAAAAAAGATGGCGCCTATACCATTTTCTACATGGGTATCAATGCAGGTGCTTTTGTTGCACCGCTTGTTTGTGGTTATTTGGGTGAAAATGTTGACTTTAAATGGGGCTTCCTTTCTGCCGGAATTGGAATGTTGGTAAGCCTTATCATTTTTTATTTTACCAAAGACAAATATGTGGTTTCTCATACAGGTGAGCAGTTAGGAGTAAAAGCAAATAAACTAAAAGATACTGCTGTTTCAGAAACCGGAAAATCGGGATTTAGTTCTACGCAGGTAGTCGTATTGATATCTTGTATCATTGCAGCTATTTCTGTTATACATTTTGTTTTGGAAGTTGATTTTTGGGGTTCGTCTATTTATGGCATGACCTTGTGTTTGCCTTTCGCTATTCTTACCGACCGTTCGTTGACAAAAACAGAAAGAGAGCGTTTGTGGGTAATTGTCATCATTATGTTATTTGTTATTTTCTTTTGGATGTGTTTCGAGCAAGCGGGTGCTTCACTTACCTTTTTTGCCGCAGAGCAAACCAACCGGATGATCATGGGTTGGGAAATGCCGGCCAGTTATTTTCAAAGCTTCAATGCCGGTTTCATTGTAATACTGGCACCAATTTTTGCCTTTATGTGGGAGAAGTTGGCTAAAAAAGGGTTTGCTCCTCCGGCACCCATGAAGCAAGCAATGGGACTTGGTTTTCTAGCACTTGGTTTCTTATTTATTGCCTTTGGTACAGATGACAATCCTGCTGTAAAGGTGAGTATCCTTTGGCTAACAGGATTGTATTTTTTACATACTGTTGGTGAATTGTTTTTAAGCCCAATTGGTTTGTCAATGGTTAATAAGTTGACGCCGGGCAGATTTACCTCTTTGATGATGGGCATTTGGTTTATGGCAATAGCAACAGGTAACAAATTGGCAGGTACCATGAGTTCATTGTATCCTGATCCAAGATCAACAGCTCCGGCACCTGTATTTTTGGGCATTACCATTGACAACCTCCATACCTACTTCATGATATTTGTAGGATTTTCCGGAGTAGCTGCTATTATTCTTTTCTTCTTGTCATTCAGGTTGAAAAAAATGATGCATGGTTTAAGTTAATTGAATTTTTAATTAATAGAAAAGGGCGATCAAAAATAGATCGCCTTTTTTATTTGATACAGATGTTTTATTTATCTTACTCGCTTAAAGCCAAAATAGATGACCGAACAACCACCAACACGAAAGCATCCAAAAGCATTGCCATTTTTGTTTTTTTCTGAAATGTGGGAACGCTTTGGTTATTATCTCATGATCGGCATCTTCACTTTGTACCTCAAAGATGTAAACCAGGGTTTTGCCATGACCGAAAGCGAAGCAGCAGATCTCTATGGAACATTTATTGCCCTTGTTTTTCTTACTCCTTTTGTTGGCGGCTTAATTGCAGACAGGTATTGGGGCTATCGAAAGTCTATCATAATTGGGGGAGTACTGATGGGCATTGGTTATTGCCTTATGTCTGTTCATAACCTTACCATGTTGTACATTTCCATGACATTGGTCATTATAGGCAATGGGTTTTTCAAGCCAAATATTTCTACATTACTTGGCAATGTTTATTCAACCAAAGAATACGAACATAGAAAAGACGAAGGCTACAATTTCTTTTATATGGGCATCAACATCGGCGCATTTATTTGCAACTTTTTTGGTGCAGTTTTATACATTTTGTTGGGTTGGGGTTATGCCTTTATTGCAGCGGGTGTAGGTATGTTTTTAGGGGTAATTATTTTTTTATGGGGTACAAAACATTACATAGCTGCTGATGTAAAAAAGGGCACAAGAGAAGGTGATATGTCTTTTAGTAAAATAGTGTTGGTCATATTGGTCCCGGCTATTGTTTTTGGCGTTATAGGATGGATGATACCCGGTTCATTAATTGGTTCTGATAGTACAGACGCTTTTATTTTTTCCTGTATTCCGGTAATTTATTTTTATTCTTCTTTATTAATAAAAGCGGATGCTACTGAGAAGCGACCAATAGCTGCATTGCTTGCCATATTTGCAGCTGTAATTTTATTTTGGGCGGTTTTTAAACAAAATGGTTCTGCTCTTACTACTTGGGCAGACCGATACACCGATCGGGAAGTGGCAGGAAAGCCTGCGGAAGTATTTAGTGCATTATCATTATCGCAAAAAGTAGTTTACCAAAAAGATTCGGTTGCATTGTATGATCATCAATTTCGCCTCCAAAAAAGCAATGGAAAGGTTTTGAAGGAATACAATTACCCATATTACTTTAAAAATGTTGCACCAGATAAATTGCCACAAGCAGGCGAAAGTATAAACCTGTGGGCTACCAACATCAGCCAATCTATCAATCCCGGTTGGGTTATTTTGCTAACACCTTTGGTAGTGGCATTTTTTGCATTTTTAAAAAGGCGAAACAAAGAACCGTCAACACCTACAAAGATTGCTTTTGGTCTGGTAATCTCTGCTATTTCTTGTTTGTTTATGGTATGGGCAGTTTATGCATGCAAAAACGGAACCGAGAAGGCGAGTACCTGGTGGCTCATCATTACGTATGGAGTAGTTACAGTAGGGGAGTTGATGCTTAGTCCAATGGGTTTGTCCCTTGTTTCAAAACTGAGCCCGGTAAGAATAACTTCTTTGATGATGGGAGGCTGGTTTTTAGCTACTTCTATTGGCAATAAACTGTCCGGCGTATTGGCCACTATGTGGGATGGATATGAAAATAAGGCAAACTTTTTTTGGGTAAATTTTGCATTGCTATTGTTTGCTTCGCTTATCATGATCACTATGCTAAAATGGCTAAATGGTATTATGAAAGAAAAAGGACTGCATTAATCAGAATTAGTAAGAATAAAAAAGAAGTCCAAAAAAAATATTATTTTAATGCCCTTAAAACAACCGCAATGAGTGAAGAGAAGAAATTTTATCCTTTTGTTTCAGCCGAAACTTCTATGAAAGAACTTACCGTCAAATCTATATTGATGGGCAGTATTTTTGGAATAATATTCGGGGCATCAACTGTTTATTTGGCGCTGAAAGCAGGTCTAACTGTTTCTGCGTCTATTCCAATTGCTGTCATTTCTATTTTACTTGGAAAAATGTTTCTTAAGACCACGATTCTTGAAAATAATATTATTCAAACAACCGGTTCTGCCGGCGAGAGTATAGCTGCCGGTGTTGTTTTTACATTGCCGGGTTTCCTTTTTTTGAGCGATCCTGCTAGCGCTGATTTTTTTAATTACATCACCATTCTTACCCTTGCCATATTCGGTGGTATATTGGGCACCTTAATGATGATACCATTGCGTAAGGCTTTAATTGTAAAAGAACATGGTGTATTGCCTTATCCTGAAGGTACCGCTTGTGCTGCAGTTTTAAAAGCAGGAGAAAAGGGCGGGTCGCTGGCTAAAACAGCTTTACTAGGTGTTGCTTTTGCTTTTGTTTATGCTTTTCTTCAGAAGATTTTTCATGTGATTGCGGAATTGCCAAGCTTCATGACAAAGCAATCGCAGAAATTTTATCCTTCTGCCAAACTGAGTTCAGAAATTACGCCGGAGTACCTCGGTGTTGGATATATTATTGGGCCAAAAATAGCAGGTGTTTTAGTAGCCGGTGGTGTTTTAAGTTGGTTTGTTTTTATTCCCTTGCTTGCTTCATTGGTTCCCTCAGATACTATCGCATTGCAATTGGTAAAACTCGGTTATTTGTTAGACATTACTAAAGATGGTGGTCCCGGTAGTTGGAATGCAGCTACTCATACTTTTGGTGATTATTCTACCGCTATTTATAGGGCTTATATTAGGCAGATTGGGGCGGGTGCAGTTGCCGCAGGTGGATTTATTACACTTTTCAAAACCATCCCAACTATAGTCTCGTCCTTTAAAGGCAGCATTGGTTCATTAAAGAAAACAGAAGATGGATTGGTTGCTGTTGTTCCAAGAACAGAGCGAGACCTTTCTATGAAAATAGTTGGCATAGGAAGTTTGGTTTTAATACTGTTGATGACCGTACTTCCTCAGGTGCCGGGTGATAGTATAGCAAGCAAATTGTTGTTAGGAATACTAGTCATTATTTTTGGTGCTTTTTTCGTTACAGTGTCATCAAGAATTGTGGGTTTAATTGGTTCTTCTAACAACCCTATTAGTGGGATGACCATCGCTACCTTAATGGGTACTTGCTTGGTTTTTATAGCTGTCGGTTGGACCGGAAAAGTATATGAACCTATGGCATTGGTAGTAGGAGGAATGATATGCATTGCAGCAGCAAATGCCGGTGCTACTTCGCAGGATTTAAAAACGGGCTATATCGTAGGTGCTACTCCAAAGTATCAGCAGATGGCATTGTTTGTAGGTGCTATCGTGTCTTCTTTGGCTATCGGGTTTACAGTGAAAATTTTGGATACACCTACTCAGGAAATGCTGGCTCAAGGTATTCACCATGCTATTGGAACGGATAAATATCCTGCTCCTCAAGGCACATTAATGGCAACACTGGTAAAAGGGATTTTGTCCTTTAACTTAGATTGGCAATTTGTGTTGGTTGGTGTTGCTATTGCTTTCGTTATGGAACTGTGTGGAATAAAGGCCCTTAGTTTTGCTATCGGTATTTACCTTCCACTCAGTACTACTTTGCCCATTTTTATTGGAGGTGCAGTAAGAGGAATTGCCAATTGGAGAAAACAACAGAAAGAGAAACCGGGTAATGCTGAAGAAGAGGATCTTGGAAAAGGAAATCTATTTGCTACCGGTTTGGTTGCAGGTGGTGCTGTTGCAGGAGTAATTGTTGCTATTCTATCTGTAAATGAAACGGTTGCTGCTTATCTTGAAAAGGTAAATACAGAACATTGGTTGACGGGCATCTTAGGTGGTGAGACGAGTTTTTATTTGCTTGGTGTAGGCATTTTTTCCTTTATGTGTTTTGTTTTGTATAAAGTTGCAATGAGGCCAGATGAAGATTCCAATGATACGAATTCAATTAATCAAGCAAATCAATAGGCATAGAATTTTTTAGTCAGGCACACCAATTGTCTTTAGAATCCCAAAATAGTAATGAGGCATAGTATATTATTAGAATCTGATAAGGAACAAATCATAAGTCGGGTGCTCCAATTAAATGAGCACACCGAAAGGCAGTGGGGTAATATGGAAGTAACAGGGATGCTGCACCATTTAAATGAATCAATTAAGTTACTGTTATCAGCTAAACCAAAGCATCCCAAAACTTTAATTAAGCAACAGATTTTGAAGTTTACCTTCCTTCATATTTTAAAAAAATTTCCTAAAAATGCTAAGACAATTTCAAGCTTGGATGTTGTAGGTAGTAGGCTTGAAACAAATTCATTTGAAGAAGAGCGAACAGATTTGCTTCGATTGCTAAATCAATTTCAGAGAGCAACGGAAATCAAAGCAGTTCACCCATACTTTGGGCAATTGACAAAAAATGAATGGGGAATTTTTACATGGATGCATATAGACCATCATTTGAGGCAGTTCGATATCTAACCCTGCTTAATGAATAATTTTTTTAACGGTTTTACAATCTTGTTCAGGTAAAAAAATAAGCCGGTGATAAGTGGTAACCATAATTCAAAAAATCTAAAAAGAAGGGAAATCAATAAGGCGTCAGCGGTATTGAATCCATAACGTTTAAGGATTAAAGTAAGGGACATTTCTATTGCTCCGAGCCCTCTCAAAAAGGGGGATATAATAAGAAAAATAGTAGCTACAATATAGCCAACTATTGAGGCAGTCCATGAGCCATTTAATCCTGTTGAAAGCATAGCAACATATAAATGAACTACGCCTACTATTTCTATTAATATGGAAATAATGGTCGCATACCAGAATTGCTTCCAGATAATATCAAAAGAAAATATTTCAACAAGGAACTTCTCAACTTTTGGCCGCTTTTTTATAGCCCATTTATAAAACGGCCCTTGCACTTTTACTGACCTTACAAACAAGCCAATGGCCATCAGCATTGCGAGCATTACAATAAATCCGGCTGTAGCTCCCGGTACATAAGTGTCTTGAACAGACAGGAAAATGAGGACGGGAATGGCAACAATTAAAACAGAGAAAATTCCAATGAAACCATAAATAACAGATGCATGGTGAACCTGATTTGCATCTTGTTGCCGGTTTCTAATATTATTTGGTAAATAAGCTAAAGCAGTGAACCCTCCCCCGGGCAAGAATACCGCCATTACATTTCTTTTAAGGAAAAGTTCTGTTGCATCTTTCAAAGATATCTTTCCATTAACCGAATAAAAACTGAAAATATATAAAGCAGATTGTAATAGTATATACACTACCGTTAACAATATTCCTATTGAGATCCAAAGCCAATTTGTATGGCTGAATGAATTGCCTAAGGTTGCGAGTTCTTTGCGCTGTTGCCAAAAGAAAAATACCGCACCAGTCAAAAATAAAAATTCAAGAACTTCTTTCCACCAACTCTTTGTTTTTTCATTTTTTTCTTGAACTCCTATTTCTTCATTCATTTTAAAATATTACTATTATAGTTTTCCTGTTTTTATCTCTTCCACTATTGACGGATCCAAAAGCGTTGATGTATCACCCAATTGCTCTAACTCACCTTCAGCAATTTTTCTCAATATCCGTCTCATTATTTTACCACTTCTTGTTTTAGGCAAGCCTGTTACAAATTGAATTTTATCAGGCTTTGCAATTGCACCAATAATGCGACTAACAGTGGCTAAAATATCCCGCCTCATTTCTTCTGCATCCCCATGAAAATGTGTGCAGATAACATATGCATAAATGCCTTGACCTTTAATGTCATGCGGATAACCCACTACTGCACTTTCTACAACGCCTGTATGCATATTGAGGGCATTTTCAACCTCCGCAGTTCCTATTCTATGTCCACTAACATTTAAAACATCGTCCACTCGACCGGTAATTCTATAATTGCCTTTCTCATCTTTCAATGCGCCGTCTCCGGTAAAATATTTATGGTCATAAGTAGAAAAATAGGTAAGCCTGCATCTTTCATGATCTCCATAAGTGGTTCTTAGTATGGATGGCCATGGAAATTTGATACATAGATTTCCTGAAGACACTTCACCATCTTTTTCTTCTACTTCTTTTCCTTGTTCATCTACCAGTAAAGGTTGTACTCCGGGCATTGGTAAAGTTGCCCATCCCGCTCTTGCAGGTGTTATGCCAGCAAGGTTGGAAATCATGATGCCGCCAGTTTCTGTTTGCCACCAGGTATCTACAATTGGGCATTTTCCTTTGCCAACTTTTTCATCGTACCAATGCCATGCTTCTTCATTTATTGGTTCGCCTACGGTACCTAAAACCCTCAGGCTGTCCAGCTTATAGCCTTCTAAAAAAGAGTCTCCCTGTGCCATTAAGCTTCTGATAGCGGTTGGTGCGGTGTAAAAAATATTGACCTTGTATTTGTCTATTATCTGCCAAAACCTTGCCGCGTCAGGATAGCTGGGAATACCTTCAAATATCATAGTAGTAGCTCCTGCACTTAAAGGTCCATAAATTATGTAGCTATGGCCTGTTATCCATCCTATATCTGCTGTGCAAAAAAAGACCTCACCCGCTTTGTATTGAAATACATTTACAAAAGTATAGTTGGTGTATATCATATAGCCCCCACATGAGTGTACTACTCCTTTTGGTTTTCCGGTACTTCCAGAAGTATAGAGGATAAATAGTGGATCTTCAGCATCCATTTCTTCAGCTGGAAAATCTGTTAATCCTTGCGTTTCTACTATCTTTATTTCATCATCCCACCATACATCACGTCCCTTTATCATACTTACAGGCGTGTGGGTCCGGGTATAGACAATCACTTTTTTTACAAAATGAATGCCTATCAATGCATCATCAATTACGATTTTGAGCGGAATATCTTTTTGACCTCTAAAAGCACCGTCTGCTGTAATAATAAATTCTGATTGTGCATCAACCACTCTATCAGCGATGCTTTGGGCACTAAATCCACCAAAAATTACGCTGTGGATGGCACCTATTCTTGCACAAGCTAAAACAGCTATTGCCAACTCGGGTATCATCCCCATATATATGCAAACTCTATCCCCTTTTTTGACTCCGTTATTCTTCAAAACATGCGAGAAAGCACAAACTTTTTCATATAATTGCCTGTATGTCAAAACTCTATGGTGCTCATCCGGATCATTTCCTTCCCATATAATAGCTGGTTCATTAGCTTTTGTTTCAAGGTGCCTATCAATACAGTTTTCTGTAATATTGAGTTTGCCGCCTTTGAACCATTCTACAACTGGAAGGGAAAAATTCCAGTTGAGGCCGGTGTCCCATTTCTTTTTCCAAAGAAAATTATTGGCAATTTCGGTCCAGAAATGTTCGGGATTTTCAATACTTTTCTTGTAAGCATTTTCATATTCGTCAAAACTTTTGATCTGATAGGGGTATTGCATGATGAAAAACTTTATGAACACAAACCTAAGTAAAAACAATTGGTAAAAAATGTGTTTATTCATTCGTGCTTATCTCAAAATTAGGCTTCATATATTTTTCGATTGTATTTAGTTCAATTTTGGTTTTTTGAAAACTGTTAGGGTATTAAATATTAAGTTTGCCACAGATTGAAATAATTCAATTTTAATTTTGAAAGTTCCACATATAGTTTAGGTTTTAAAATGCTTATTGATTTCATAGCTCGATATTATAAATTTCTTTGGTTGGCATTGACCGCAATCGGGTTTGTAAAGATTTTGCTGTCATATTCCTTTAATGCACATTTGGAAGGCATAAATGGAATGATATATGCCCTTTTTAAATGGTATAATGATGATGAGCAGCAGCTTGAAGATTTTGCTCCCCGTAGAACTATGATGAGAGTGCATAATATTGTAACATTAACAATGTATGGTGTTGTCGGAATGATTTTTTTTGCATCTTTAATTACTATGTTTCTTCCGGGAGGATAGCGGTGGTTTACTGAAATTAAAACTTAAGTGATTAATTAATGTCCATAATCATAAAAGGAATTACAAAGCTCTATGGAGCGCAAAAGGCTGTAAATAACCTTTCATTTTCTGTAAATAAAGGGGAGATCGTTGGGTTTCTTGGACCAAATGGTGCAGGTAAATCTACTACAATGAAAATGATTACCGGCTACCTTGTTCCAGATCAGGGAGAAGCGACTGTATGCGGCATAAATGTACTTATGAATCCTCTGGAAGTAAAAAGAAAAATTGGCTATCTTTCAGAAGCCAACCCACTTTATTATGAAATGTATGTGAAAGAATACCTTGATTTTATTGCTGGAATTCATAAGGTAAAAAACTGCAAATGGAAAATTGATGAAGTAATTGAATTAACAGGTTTGTCTATTGAACAAAAGAAAAAAATAGGGCAACTGTCAAAAGGATATAAACAGCGGACCGGTCTTGCTGCAGCCCTCATTCACGATCCAGAGGTATTAATTTTGGACGAACCCACGAGTGGTCTTGATCCAAACCAAATTATTGAAATTCGAAATGTTATCAGAGATCAAGGAAAAAATAAGACAGTTCTCTTCTCATCGCATATTTTGCAAGAAGTGCAAGCGCTTTGCGACAGAGTAATTATTATCAATAAAGGCAACCTTGTAGCTGATGATAAACTTCAGAATTTGCAAAAAAGCGGATCAACAAATGTTATTAAAGTTTCTTTTTCAGAAAAGATTGAGAAAGAAAAATTAGCTCAAATAGCAGGGTTGTCAGCTGTCATACAGATAGATAACAATAGCTGGCAGATTAAAGGAGATAACACAAATAGCATAAAAAAGCAATTGATGGAACTGAGTTTGAAACAAGGGCTTAATATCGTTTCTTTGCAAACTGAGGGTGATAGTTTAGAAGAAATTTTCCGAACGCTTACAACAAACGAAAAAACAACATAATTTATCCGGGACAGACAAAATCAGTAATTTTTTTGTTCCTCCCATATAAAACAACAACAAACTCATGAGCTACATTTCCGACATTCATGCCAGGCAAATTTTAGACAGCCGCGGCAATCCAACAGTAGAAGTAGATGTAATAACTGATAATGCGATCATAGGTCGAGCTGCTGTACCAAGCGGGGCTTCCACAGGTATTCATGAAGCTGTAGAATTGCGTGACAACGATAAGTCCTCCTATATGGGGAAAGGAGTTTTGCAAGCAGTCAAAAATGTAAATGATATCATAGCTGACCCATTACTAGGATGGCCTGTAAATGACCAGGCTGGAATTGATAAAAAGTTATTGGAGCTTGATGGAACTGACAACAAGGGAAACCTGGGAGCAAATGCTATGCTAGCGGTTAGTTTGGCAGTTGCAAAAGCGGCAGCACAAGAAAGTAACCTACCTCTATTTAAATATATTGGTGGAGTAAATGCAACTACACTTCCAATACCATTAATGAATATCCTAAATGGTGGTGCTCATGCCGATAACAAAATTGATTATCAAGAATTTATGATTGTTCCTGTAGGGGCAAATTCATTTAGTGAAGGGCTCCGTTGGGGTGTAGAGATTTTTCATCACCTTAAAAATGTACTTAAGAAAAAAGGATACAGTACAAACGTAGGCGACGAAGGTGGTTTTGCTCCGAACATCCAAAGTAATGAAGAAGCTATTGAAACAGTTCTAATGGCCATTGAAGCTGCAGGATATAAGCCAGGAGAGCAGATTGGCATTGCAATAGACGCTGCCACTTCTGAAATGTGGAAGGCGGACGAAAGTGTTTATCATTTTCATAAAAGCGATGGTAAGAAATACGGCATTGATGAAATGGTGAATTATTGGGTTGAGTGGGCAAATAAATACCCGATTATCAGCATTGAAGATGGAATGGCCGAAGAAGATTGGGTTGGCTGGAAAAAACTGACAAACGCTTTGGGTAATAAGGTGCAATTGGTTGGCGATGATCTATTTGTAACAAACACAAAAATTCTTCAAAGAGGAATAACAGAAGGCGTGGCTAATAGTATTTTGGTAAAAGTAAACCAAATAGGCACTTTGACAGAGACAATAAATGCTGTTCAATTGGCGCATCTCAATGGATATACAAGCATTATGAGCCATAGAAGTGGAGAAACTGAAGATACAACTATAGCGGATTTGGCAGTAGCCTTGAATTGTGGTCAAATAAAAACCGGAAGCGCAAGCCGCACAGATAGAATGGCGAAGTACAATCAATTGATTAGGATAGAAGAGATGCTAGGTGAAAATGCAATTTACCCTATTGGCAGATTTAAATTTGGCAAATAATTTACGGTTAATGCTAGGTATTATTAATATATTAGTTTAACTTTACTATTCATTAGTTTATCATTTATATGGCAAAATTGCATAGTGCACTCAACCTTTTGCTTAATAAATACGTCATTTCAATAATCGTATTTCTAGTTTGGATTTCCTTTTTTGACAGAAATGATTTGATGACCCAATGGGAAAGAAAGCAAGAGTTAAATAAGCTTGAACAAAGCGAAGCTTATTATGTAAGCGAAATTGATAACACTAATAAATACTTGTCAGATTTGAATAATAATCCTGCAACACTCGAAAAAATAGCAAGAGAAAAGTTTTATCTGAAGAGATCCAACGAACAAGTCTTTCTTATTGTTAAAAATGAACCAGAAACAAGGGAATAGCAATAATTAATATTCAGCCCCGTTTTTAAGTTATAGGCTTAACAAAACGGCAAAAAACGACAGCATGACTAAGTACTCAACAGAAGAACTGATCTTATTTATCTACGGTGAGACATCTGAAGATCAGACTAAAGATATTTCTAAAGCAATCCAATCTGATTGGAATTTGAGAGAAAAATATCAGGCACTAAAAGAATCGATGAAAGGTTTAAATAGTATTGTGCGTTCCCCAAGACAGCAAACAATCAATGCTATTCTCGAATATGCAAAATCAACAGCTGAGGTTGCACCTTAAATAATTCGTTTTTTAATTTCGACCCGTATCTTCACTTAGTAATATGACTAAGAAAGAGAGATACGGGTTTTTTATTGAGTATTTTAAAGAAAATGCTCCTAATGCAGAGACTGAATTGGTGAATGACAATCCTTATCAGTTATTAGTTTCAGTCATACTTTCTGCACAGTGCACTGATAAAAGGGTTAATTTAACAACTCCTTTCATTTTCGAAAGATTCCCAACAGTTAACAAACTTGCTTTTGCAGAGTATGATGAGTTATTCTCTATCATTAAATCTATTTCGTATCCGGGAAATAAGACTCGGCATCTGATTGGAATGGCAAAGATGATGGTAGAGAAATTTGGTTCCGAAGTTCCATTAACAGTTGAAGAACTAATGCAATTACCAGGAGTTGGAAGAAAAACTGCTAATGTAATTACATCTGTATTAGATCATCAACCCAATATGGCGGTTGATACGCATGTGTTTAGGGTGGCAGAAAGAATTGGATTAACTGTAAATGCTAAAAATCCACTCCAATCTGAAAAACAATTGGTAAAAAATCTACCGGTTAACATTATTTTTATTGCACATCATTGGCTGATTTTGCATGGCAGGTATGTTTGTGTAGCCAGAAAACCGAAGTGCTTAGCGTGCGGTCTAAGACTTGCCTGTAAATATTTTTCTGTATTAAATTCGGAAAAATTAAAGAAAAAGTCATAAATTTTCGTTTTTTTGCATTAAGTGTGAAACCCTAGAATATGAAAGTCCTAAAAATTGCGGTGATATTGGTTTTATGTGTTGTAGGTTCTGGCAAACTTTACAGTCAGTATTATTACTATAGTGATAAATATTATGAATCAGAATACCTAGTTGAATTCGGGGTAAACATGGGTATCATGTCCTCTATTACCGACATTGGAGGAGCAAGTAGTGATTCTAAAATTTATTTTAATGAGTTTAATAAAATGGCCTTCACGCCGGGATTATATCTAGGATTTACTTATCAGGATTTCATTGGTTTACGATTAAATGCAACTTGGGGCAAGGTAGAAGGATCTGATGCTAATATTTCAGGTACATCTCTTAATCTTGTTTCGAAAAAAAATAGAAACCTTAATTACAGGAGCAATATTGTTGAATTGGCATTGTTGGCTGAATTTCATCCGCTAATGTTGCATTATTATGAAGATGGTCCTCCTAGGGTTTCTCCATATATAACTGCTGGCGTTGGATATTATTCTTTTAAACCTCAGGCCATGTTCGATGGTAGGTTGATAGACCTGAGACCTTTAAGACTCGAAGGTCAAGATTTCGAAGAATATCCTGACAGAACAACATACAGAACTTCTCAGGTAAATGTGCCAATTGGTGCCGGTATTAGATATGAGATCAATAATTTCATGAACATGCGTGTAGAGTTTTTGCATAGGGTTTTATTTACAGATTATTTAGATGATGCTAGCAATAGAACTTGGATCAACCCTGCACTCTTTGACAAATACCTTACTCCTGTTCAGGCTGCTTATGCCAAAGCTTTGTATGATCCAAGAATTCCTGGAGCAAAACCAAGTCCTGCCCGTAGAGGCAACCCTGATGATAACGATTCTTATCTTTCTTTCTGTTTAAGATTTGGAGTGACCATTGGTCGTAGAACAAGGTAAATTTTATAAATCATATTTTTAATGGCTGCATTTTATGCGGCCATTTTTGTTTTAAACATTAGCATTTGTAATGAAAATCCGGAATTTGTATGGTAATTTTTTATTTAAAACTATTATGTTTGCGCATGCCTTCTACCCATTTTTCTAACTCAAAGTTGGTCTTATTATTATTTTTCTTTTTTCTGACTGCTACAATTTACGCTCAGTCTAAAATAGATACTGACAGACCCGATCAAACCGAAAGCGTATATACAATACCACGGGGATGGGTACAATTTGAAGCTGGATTTAACAAACAGCAAAATGATAAGCTAAGCAATGAATATTTCTCACCTACACTTTTAAGTAAATATGGGATATCTTCTAAAATTGAGTTTAGATTAATTACAACTATTGTAACGAATTCAGGTCACCTTATACCACAAGGAACTACTAATTATACAGGTTTGGATCCCATTCAGATAGGTGCAAAAGTAGCTTTGTGGGAGGCTAAAAAATGGATACCTAAAACGTCATTGATTTTTCATTTTGGAATACCTAAAACGGCTTCTAAAAACTATGATGTTAAAAAAATAGCACCCAATTTCAGATTTACGATGCAAAATGAATTATCTAAAAACGTAGCTATCGGATATAACATTGGGGCCGAATGGGATGGTGAAACGAATACACCTACCTACATTTATACATTTGCCCCGGGCATGAATCTTGGCGAACGTTGGTATGCTTACATTGAGGCGTTTGGCTCACTCAGAAAAAATGAAATAGCTCAGCATAGTCTTGATGGTGGAATAGCTTATTATGTAAACAATGATTTCAAATTGGACATTTCTTCTGGATTTGAAATATCATCAACAGCGCCTGATTGGTATTTCGCTGTGGGTGCATCATTTAGATTTAATACAAGGAAGTCTAAAAAAAGTAAATAATAGTTAAATAGGAAGAGTTCATGTTTATTTTGTTGACTATTCTTTAATCATATACTTGGTGTCTGCCTGTGAAGTGCAAGTAACAGATAAATCATTGATGCAGACATGCTCTGGTAAATTGGCAACATACCATGTAATGTCAGCAATATCTTCAGCATGTAACGGTGTATAACCTTGATAAGCAAGATCAGCTAATTCTTTGTTTCCTTTATATCTTACCAATGAAAATTCTGTTTCTGCCGCTCCGGGATTAATAGAGGTTACTTTTATTTTATGTTGAAGTAAATCAACCCTCATGGAGTGGCTAAGTGCATCTACAGCAAACTTGGTTGCGCAGTACACATTCCCTTTCTCATATACTTCCTTGCCAGCAATGGATCCCATATTGATAATGTGGCCACTCTTTTTGTCTATCATATAGGGTGCAATAGATTTTGTAACATACAACAGACCTTTTACATTGGTGTCTATCATTGTATCCCAATCTTCAGTATTACCATTGTCTATAGTTTCTCGCCCAAGTGCTAATCCTGCATTATTTACTAACACATTTATCTCTCTCCATTCTTCTGGCAAATGCTCAAGATTTTGAGCAACTTCTTCTTTATTCCTGATATCAAAGACTAGACTTAATATCCTTGTTGAATATTTTTCACGCAATACATCTGCAAATTCATGAAGTTTTTCTGATCTTCTTCCTGTTATGATGCAATTCCAATGTTGAGATGCAAATTTTTCGGCAATAGCTTTTCCAAATCCTGCTGTAGCCCCTGTTATTAAAACTATTTTATGCATAACTGCGAAGGTAGGTAAGAAGTCATTTAAAATGTATTTCAACTTCGGAGTAATTCTTCTGAAATTTATTAAATAAACTTATCTAATTAAGACGACAGTTCCCATTTTTACTATTTTTCTGCCAAGATAATCGGTAGCATCAGCCATATAAACATAAGTATTGGTCGCTTGGTCTTTACCATTGACTTTCCCATTCCAACCGTCACCAAGTCTTGAAGTCGAGAAAACCAATTGGCCCCACCTATTAAATACCCTGAAATAATTTAATGTTTTGATTCCTGCTGCTATTGGTTTTAAAACATCATTTCGGTTATCTCCGTTTGGTGTAAATGCTGATGGGATAAACAAATCAGGAGCTGTTTTAAAAATAACAATTTTTATTTCATCAAATGCAAAGCAGCCTTCAGGAGAACTGACCTTTACGCGATATGTAATTGAATCGAAATTAGCTCCAAGACTAGCTATAGGATGTGCAGTTTGTGGACTATCAAGACCGTTTGGAGGCGACCATGAATAGTTTATTCCACCTGTTGCATTCAATTGCAATGGTTGATTAGCGACTATCACGGTATCATTTCCTGCAAATGCATAAACTTTTGGGATAACCGTAACCAAAACTGTATCAGAAGTAGGTTTAGGGCAACCCAATGTGTCTCTTGATGTCAGAATATATGAAACACTCTGACTGGCAGACGTGATTGGATTTAGGATAGACGCATTATTAAGCCAGATTTGCGGTGTCCATTCAAAAAATGAACCAACTACTTTGCCACGCAATTGACCCTTATCCGGATAACAAATAGTAATAGGCGTACCCGCATCTGCAATTGGATAAGGTACAACTTTTACTAATAAAGAATCTCGGGCAAAGCATTTTCCAATCGTAGCTATCAGTCTAACTCTTGTTGTAGTATCCGGTTTTATTATTGGCTGTCGAGTATTTGCACCTGAGAGAATTATTGGTAATGGTGTCCAAATAAAACCCGTAGCATTGGTAGTTGGATGAAGAATGAAATCATCTGTTTTGCAAATGGTTGTATCGTTCCCTGCATCAACAGACACCGAATCTACTACATTAACTCTTATGGAATCTCTGGAAATACATCCAGCATCATTAAGTGTTACCGTATAAATAGTATCTTTTTTTGGAAAAACAATTGGAAAGGCTGATCCAGTATTATTGATATTGTAAAGGGGAAACCATGAAAAAGATCCAGTTCCAATAGCCTTTAATGTCAGGCTATCTATACTGCATATCAATGTATCTTTAAACGGCAAGGTAAGTACAGGTGCAGCTCTTACAATTACCAGATTAGTGGAGGTGTCTTTGCA
Organism: Segetibacter sp.; assembly: GCA_031424295.1. Lineage (GTDB taxonomy): Bacteria > Bacteroidota > Bacteroidia > Chitinophagales > Chitinophagaceae > Segetibacter. Next base: position 24,322 of record JANPHE010000017.1, read on the forward strand.
TCCTTTGGAACTTGTCACTATCAACCTTACATTCTTATTACCCGCTACCGGGTAGAGGTACGATGGATTTGCAACATTTGCGGTATCGGCATTGGTTGACCCTTGACCGAAATCCCATTGCCAGGTATTAGCTATCCCAAACCTGACAAAACTTTTATCCTGAAACTGAAAAGGAGATTGATAACAGCTTCCAGTATAACTAAAGTCAGCATTGAAACCAGGATAAACCCCTATTACTGTTGCATTCGTATCTGTACAACCGCTAGTCGCTCTTACTATTAATCTAACAATATAAATTCCGGTATCAGGAAAGGTAAAGGTCGGAGTTTTTGATGTTGAGGTGTCTGTGTTTACACCTTGAACACCAAAATCCCAAAGAGCACTTTGTATGGTTGTTGATGAGTTTTGATTAGAAAATGAAACATCAAAATCATTACATGATACAAATTTATAGGGTAATGAGCTAATATATGGTTCACCAGACAATGCTACTGGGGTAGCTGCTGCAAAATCGCAATTGCCAATGGCCAGAATGAAATCCTTTCTATGGGAATTAATTACAACACCATTTCTTCTTTCTGTAACGCAAACATTAATTACATACCTACCGGCAGCGGGGGCTACACCCGTTATTATTCCTGTTGTTGGATTTATTATGACTGCTGATCCTAAAGGGGTCGTTCCACTGAAAGTAGGTGTTAAATAGGGGAGAGGATTTAAACTCAAGTTGGCAGCAGGCCCCGGATTAGGATCAGTTGATGTTCCTCCGGAGAATGCATCGCAAAATGAATAGGTCAATGTATCTCCATCGGCATCAGTGGCACCAAAATCTAATATAAAGTTCTTGTTCTTGCAAACCAGTGCCGTGTCTTTAATTGCAAATTGGGGACTGCTGTTATGACCGAATGGTACTAAGAGTTTGCCCGGCACACTTGTAGTAAATGTAGCCCCAACGCCAGTATTAATAGATAGATTGGCAAGGCCGTCTGCCCTACAGCATCTCAACCAACTTAGCACATAGCCTTCATTATTATCGACTAGTTCAATCGTGCTCGAAAAAATCCCAACCTGAAAACAAACGTTTGGTGGATTAGTGAGACATGGAATGGCGTTTGTATTTAATTGTATGGTGCTAATTGGTAATTGTAAAGGAAGCGACAGGGTAGCGCTTTGCGTCAAACTTCCGGCGTTATATATGCCTATGTTTACCGTTTCAGCAGTTAATACTTGACCACTTGATGCACAGTCTCTAAACAAACGCATGGTTATTTTGTACTTGCTTGTACCTGCTACGGATCCTGGGCCTAAATATTCATAATACAATTCACCACCTGAAATATGACTGGCATAAGCCGGAAATGTTAAAAAAAATAATAATATGGATGAAAAAAATGATTTCATGAAGTTCATTAATAGCTTAGACACAAGTACTATAAGAAATGTTGTCCTGCGATTAAAAAAGTGAAAGTACAAAAGGTTGCTAACGTGTAATCTGTATTTTGATGAGTTAATGTTAATTTTTATTTTTATGACCGTATTTGAGAAACTTTTGAGCAAAAATTAGAAAGGAACTTATTAAGATTTTCAGGAAATTCGATCATGCTCATATGTCCAACACCTGTCATAATATGCACAATTGCAATTTCAGGCAAATGAACTTGTTTTAGTACATCAACCATTGGGGCAGGTATGTCTTCCGTTCCAATGATAAACAAAACGGGTACTGAGGCTTTCTTTAAAACTTCAGTAGTGTCTAGTCTATTGATCATTGTGTTGTAGTACTGGATCAAAGCTTCCTTGCTAAAATCAAAACCTTTTTCAATCTGTCTTATTATTGAATCACTTTTTGCTATCTTACTTATACTAGAATATAAATTGGCAATTGTACTTTTAAGGAATAGGCCGGCACCATTCTCTTCAATAAACTTTATTCCTTTTTTTCTGGTTTCTTTTTTTTCCTCCGTGTCGGCAAATGCGGTTGAGTGAATAAGGCCAAAACCAGATAACATACTTCCATAGATGCTGGCAAAAGTTAGAGTTATATAACCTCCTAAGCTATGTCCCAGCAGAATACATTGTTCAATGCTTTCATTTTTCAAAATAGCATACAAACAATTCGCATAGTCTTTTAATGTTACGCCATCTTTAACAATCAAATCAGATTTTCCACTGCCGGGCAGATCGGGAATAATTAGCTCGAATTTCTTTTTAAGCGCCAATAGCTGGCCATCCCATATACTACTATCTTCTCCAAATCCATGAAGCAAAACAACAGTCTCACCTTCACCAACTTTTGTGTAAACTATTTTTGCATTTTGGTAATGAATATACCTTTCCATGTTATTTTTTTATCCTAGTGTTTATTAGAAAGTAAACATAAAATATCAGAAAGGCAATCGTAAGCCATAATGCCATGCGAAATATTAAATCACCATGCAAAACATAGAAAGTTTCGCCCTGAATTACAGGTATAGCATACTTAATAGCTCCGGTTTCATTCCAGGAAAGCGATTCTTTTATCGAACCATAATCATCAATAACTGCTGAAATTCCGGTGTTAGCACTTCGGGCAACCCATTTGCGCGTTTCAATAGCCCTCATTCTGGCATATTGCAAATGTTGTCTGTGGCCCGCCGTATTTGCCCACCAGCCATCATTAGTCATTATAGTAAGCAAGTTTGCCCCCTTTGTCACATACGTTGTTATGTACTCGCCATAAATACTTTCATAGCAAATAATTGGTGCTGTTACATAAGGAGTTCCATTTACCCTAAATGCAGTTGCTTCCTTGTCATGGCCATATCCTCCAGTAGTACCTCCAAATTTTTCAAAAATGTCGCCCATCCATAGTAAGAAGTCAGGCAACGTTTCTACACCGGGTACAAGCTTACTTTTATCATAGAATTGAAGGGGTTCGTTTTGCTTAATGGTTATAGAGGCATTAAATGCATCATAATAATTTGCTCCTCCTTCCACCCTCCTCGCAGTCGAAGTAGCTCTATTAGGACCGTAATTTTTATAAGTTTCTATGCCAGATTGAATCGTTGAATTTGGGTGTCGTCTGGCAAAGTCAAAAACAGGTTTATAAATTAAACTTTCCTTTACCTTGTCTTGCCATTCGCCCACAGGCATAGCAGTTTCGGGCCACAATACTAGCCGGGTGTTAGTATCAATGTATTTTTCAGATATTTGAACTAATTTCTGCAATTGCCTATCAGCAGATCCTATATCAAACTTTTCTGTGTATGGATCAATATTTGGCTGAACAATAACCACATTGTTATTTTGCCCTGTTTTAGTTTTAGAATCAACTGATAGTATGCCGAAGGATAATAATAATGGGATAGAAAAAATAGAAATTGTAACTAACATACCCTTTATTATTTTCTTATTATTTTCTAATTGAGTAACATGAAAAAGCATCACATTGGTCAGCAAAACCCAAAGACTTCCGCCACCAACACCCGTATATTCATACCACTGTATCCAATTAGGATGTTCAGCAAAGACATTACCTAAGGTAAGCCATGGCCAACTAAGTTGCCAATTGAGGTGAATGTATTCGAAACATAGCCAGAATACGATCAAGCTAACATACCCTTTTATTGCCCCGAATTTTTTATAGAAAGTGATAAATCCCCAAAGTGGAATACACATAAGAAAGCTGTTAGCTACAATTGCACCGATTGCACCCGCAGCAGTAGAATTCCAAATCCACCAAGTTGTACCAGTATTCCATATAAGCGTTGTAAAGAGGCAGCATTGAAAGAAATCTTTTTTATTTGTCACTTCTTTCGCTACCAACAGCAAGGGGACCCAAGCAATAAATATTAATCCCGCAAATAAAAAATCAGGCCAGGAAAGCAACAATAAAATGCCACTTAAACCACTTAATAAGAAAAAACGTTTATTTTTCAATGAATTGCATTTTGTAATAAGGGGCAAGTTCGACATTTTCAGGAAAGCAATACGCAATCATAATAAGTCTTTTTCTTTTTCTATTTTTGCGGATGGCTACAAATTTCAACTCTAAGCTAGATAATATTGAAGAAAGATTTTATGGTGATGGTCTCACCTTTGACGACGTTCTTTTAATTCCGGGATATAGTGCAGTCTTACCTCGTGATGTGGATATTTCTACGCAACTCACAAAAGACGTTAGACTAAATATTCCAATGCTATCTGCAGCAATGGATACCGTGACGGAAGCTACGCTAGCCATTGCGCTTGCAAGAGAAGGCGGGTTGGGCATTTTGCATAAAAATATGAGCATTGAGAGACAAGCAGAACAGGTGCGCAAAGTCAAAAGGAGCGAAAGTGCTATGATTATGGATCCCGTTACTTTAACTGCTGATGCTACTATTGCCGATGCTCATAAACTAATGAGGGAGAATAAAATTGGAGGAATCCCCATCGTAGACTCTTCGCACAAGCTTATAGGCATTCTTACGAACCGCGATTTGCGGTTTGAAGAAAACAAACAGCGGAAGGTTACTGAGCTAATGACTAAAGAAAATCTTGTAATTGCGCCTGAAGGTACTGATTTAAAGAAAGCTGAAACAATACTTCGGCAGCATAAAGTAGAAAAATTGCCTGTTGTTGATACAGGTGGAAGGTTAGTGGGTCTTATAACTTTCAGAGACATTAACCAATTGCGAAATTTCCCCAATGCCGGAAAGGATACCTATGGAAGGCTGATAGTGGGTGCTGCATTAGGCATTACTGCTGACATGCTTGATCGGGCTGCGGCATTGATACAGGAAGGAGTAGACGTTGTTACATTAGATAGTGCCCATGGGCACAGCAAAGGGGTGATGGATGCGTTGAAAAAACTTAAACAGTCTTTTGGAAATTTGCAGGTAATTGCAGGCAATGTAGGAACTGCTGAAGGTTCTAAAGCACTGGCAGAGGCCGGCGCAGACGCTGTCAAGGTGGGAATTGGACCCGGTTCCATATGTACTACTCGTATTGTTGCAGGCATTGGAGTTCCACAGTTGACTGCCATTATGGAATGCGCAGAAGCACTCAAAGGCACAAACGTTTCTGTTATAGCTGATGGAGGAATTCGTTATACTGGAGATATGGTAAAGGCGCTTGCTGCAGGAGCAAATGCTGCAATGATGGGAGGTGTTTTTGCTGGCACGGAAGAAAGTCCTGGTGAAACCATCATTTATGAAGGAAGAAAATTTAAGCAATATCGGGGGATGGGCTCTTTGGGAGCTATGGTGCAAGGAAGCGGTGACAGATATTTTCAGGATGTAGAAGCAGATATTAAAAAATACGTTCCAGAAGGAATTGAAGGTAGGATAGCCTATAAAGGGTATGTAAATGAAGTAGTCTACCAATTCAATGGTGGGCTAAGAGCTGGAATGGGTTATTGTGGTGCCAATACTATTAAAGAACTCCAGAATGCAAAATTTGTAAGAATATCCAATGCTGGAATGAGGGAAAGCCATGTACACGATGTAGTTATCACAAAAGAAGCTCCAAATTATAGTAGAAGCTGAACATAAAATTATGGTAAAATGCTTTTTCCAAATTATAATATTCGTCCATAATCCTTGTTACTAATTGTTGCATTAATCTGTGTAAAAGTATTTTCAAAATAAAAGGCAATTTATTTGGTAAAGCGCATGCGATGCTATTATATTTGCACCCCTTTACCACTACATAATTGGTAATAAACAGAAGTTCTTTTCAAGAAATTTTAAGATAAAAAAATAAGTTTCAAGAAATTGAAAGTTTATTTGGCAGGTTCGTGAAGGTTTATATCTTTGCACTCCGAAATAAAAATCGGGGATAATAAAAAAGCTCTTTACATCTCATAAATTATTCTTTTTCAAATAGTTTGAGATGGGGTATTGGATTAAGGTGATTAGATAAAATAAGTATCCTAATTAGGTTTAGGGAAGTTCTTTGAAAGTATGGA
>JANPHE010000018.1:0-13954 GCA_031424295.1 Segetibacter sp.
GTATCAGACTAAGTACCGGAGCCCGGTTGGTAGTACAAATTCATTATCCTTCCGGCTCTGATGGTCAAATGGACTCTACTAAAATAAATGTCAAGTTTTCTCCAACAACTTTAAGGGATGTAACGATTGCTCCTATTCTCAATACTTTCAACCTTACAAATGGTCCACTTTTTATTCCGGCCAATACAACTAAAACTTTTAATGCCCAATATACCGTCCCAATTAATGCAACTATTATCTCTGTTGGACCCCATGCCCACTTGATTTGTAAAAAGTTTGAAGTTTATGGAAAAACGCTATTGGGCGATACCATCAAAATCATCAAAATAGACGATTGGGATTTTCATTGGCAAGGATCTCATAGTTTTCAAAAACCGATTAAAATTCCGGCAGGAACCAAGTTGTATAGTTCTGCCTTTTATGACAATACTGTCAACAACCCCAACAATCCAAATAGTCCTCCACAAAATGTTAGCCAGGGAGAAGCCACCACAGACGAAATGATGCTCATTTATTTTAGTTACTTACCTTATGTAACGGGTGATGAAAATATAATTTATGATACCGCATCCCACAATGCACATTACCTTAACTGCATTCCCCAACCTTTAGGACTTCCAGTTACTTTACTTTTCTTTAATGCCAAATTAGCGGGCAAAACTGTTCAATTGAATTGGGCAACTGCTCAGGAGCAAAACAGTAGCCACTTTGAAATAGAACGCAGCGCTGACGGCCTGCATTTTAAAAACATCGGAAAAGTAAATGCGGCAAACTACAGCGACCGGCAAATCAATTATTCCTATCAGGATTTCTCTCCACAATCCAACATAAATTACTACCGCATTAAAATGGTAGATAAAGATGGCAAGTTTACTTACACAAATATAAAAGTGGTAAATATTGGAATGAATGGCAACATTTCAGTGTTTCCAAATCCTACTAAAAGAGGAGAAGGAATAATGGTGACTTCTCAAATTATAAACGCAAAAAGAATTGAAGTGGTGAATGCTGTTGGGCAAATTGTTTTAACCCAAAACTTAAACGTTAATAGTACAACAAGTATACCTTTAAAAGCGAATTTGCCTGCAGGTCAGTATGTAATCAGAATAATGAATGATGAGACTGTTGAGACTACCAAAATAGTGATACAATAGCAGCTATTTTTTTATAGAAAAAGGTGCGCTTTCGAATAAAAGCGCACCTTTTTTTTATAAATGAATTGCAGAAAAATTAAGATAACACTACCAACCTCCACCACCTCCTCCCCCGCCGCCGCTACCACTGCTAAAACCTCCGCTGCTACTTCCACTACTGCTTTGGCTTGGTGGTGATGAAGCTGATGCAATGCTGCTGCTGAAACTACTGACGAAAGCAGAGGAAAAAGTGGAACTATGCAACCCTACATATCCCCTCGATGATGAATCTATTGTTGCAGAATCAATGATTGCTTCAAACTTTTTGCCCCACGCTACTTCACAATCCAATGCAATAGCAAATGGAAGGAACTTTTCATATAGTTCAAGCGTTTTATCAGGCGGATTCATCGCATTCAAACGCTGTTCATCTGTCGTTGTAAGGTACATTTTAAAGCCTTCAATCTGATCCATCACTTTTCTACCCGGATTGTTATAAGCATACAATAACCTGATAAAAATGCTATTGACAATTATTAAGAATACAAGCGGTACCGCCATCCACGCTAAAATCCATGGATTATAATCAGCTGCAGAAACTGCCCAAATGAAGCACGCAATAAATCCCAAAACACTAATAACCAAAGGAGCCGTTGCATACTTGATATTCATGCTAAAAAAGCCTTGCTTGGAGTTATTGCCATCAGCATCTACTCTGCATGTTCTTTCAACTTCCTTTGTCAACTTGCTGGAAAAACTCAACAAAGCACTATTGTATGATCCACTAATTATTTTCTCACCTATCAGCATACTTGCTTCATCAGCATAGTTATTGTAGTCTATCTTTTTACTTCCACCAGAGCCTGCAGAAATAGTATAGGCATTGCTTTTAAAAATCAATCCTTCCCTTGATACATCAATTTTTAAAATTTTATTTACAGCCAAATCAACAATAGTTGCTGCCGTAAGTTGGTTGGTAAATTTTTGAAAGTAGGTATAACCCATTGCTGCCGGAGATAGATTAGCAGGCGGTTCAAACTCAGGAATAATTGTTCCGGATTCGGGATCTTTTCCAACCTTGCGCCAAGCTAAAATATAATACAATGTGATAAAAAAGAGTAATGCAAGGATGATAAAAACCGGCTTATTGCAAAGCACCAGCCACCAAAAGTTGGCTAGCAAAGTTGGTTTAGCCACCACCCCACTTTTGAATGTAATCAACACCGTTAGTCCCTCCATAGGAGCCAAAGGACGAGTTGTTTTATATTCATACACAAGTTCATCAATAGATTCCTTTTTAGAAAAATTACAATCTTGTTGCACGCTGCCACTAGCACCCGTAGCGCAATTCATTTCTATGCCATCAGCACCTTTGGGCAAATGAATGATACATTGTGCAGACTCAATATCAAAATCCCAACCATTTCCGGTTACATTCCAGGCTAGTTTTCCCTGTTCTCCTGTAAGGTTTAGTTGGTGGTCGGTTTCATATGTTATGATGTATGTATAAAAACCGTTGGGCAGATAATAATCAGATTTCCCTATGTACAGTGCATACCCATTGCTTTTGTTCTTTAATTGCCACTGCTCAGTTGGATCATCTTTCCTTTCTACACTCAGTACCTTGAAAGTAGTGTTGAAAAAAAGTTTGTTATTGCCAACATACAAAATGGGAAACGTTCGCATAATCCCTCTCTTTATCTGATCGTTTAACTCACTACTTTCCCCGTCCTTTCCCAGATCTTCATTAGGTCCTTTCTGCCCATCTCCATTGTAAATCGTAATGGTTTCAACTACTTTTAACTTCCCGCTTTTCTGTACAAATATTTCACTTTTGAAAGAAACAATTCTATCATTCGTATTGAATACAATGTACTTCCTCAATTCATTGTTGTTTAAAAAAGCTTGCTCTACAGCTCTTGTTATACTTTTGGTGAACTGTTGTTTTACGCTATTGTACAACTTGGAATTGACTGCAGCATGAATGCCTGTTTCGTTATAGAATTCAATTTGCCTGAATTGTTTAATTAATTCAGGCTTTGCCTTTATTATCAATCCCGAAATAATCGGCTGTTCATTATTCTTCAGTATCTCCTCCGGCACTTTATTAAACTCAAAAACTTCTTTTGCAGCATTGTAATAAACATCCCGCATCTCCTTTTTTGAAAAAAATCTTTCGGCAACCTTAGTAGCATAAGGATCCTGTGCCAAAATAATAAACGGAAAGACCCAAAAGCATATACCTGCAATTAGCCTCCATTTGAAAATAGTATTTTTCAACAGATTAATATTTACATGGAATAATTAACTGAAACTAACCTTAGGGGCTTGATGTGCTGCAGGATCTTCCACAAAAAAGGTGGCGGCCTTAAAACCAAACATACTGCCAACTATGTTCTTTGGAAAAACGGCAATACTTTGGTTGTATTCTCTTACAGTACCGTTGTAATACCTGCGGGAATTGTTTATTTTTTCTTCCTGGGCTGACAATTCCGATTGCAGTTTCAGAAAGCCCTCATTTGCTTTTAACTCGGGATAGTTTTCAGTAAGTGACATAAAGTTGAGCAATGATTTACTCAGTTCCTGTTGTGCTTTATTTTGCTCATCCATAGTGGTGGCAGCCGCACTTTGGTTTCTCCATTTTATCACTTCAACCAATGTTCTGTTCTCATGGCCTGCATAGCCTTTTACCGTTTCTACAAGGTTACCAATCAGATCGTTTCTTTGCTGAAGAAAAGTTCCAACTCCACTAAATCCTTCCTGCACCAAAACCCTTTCTTTGGTCAGCTCATTAAAAATACTGATGGCAGCAAATACAACAATGACAATAAAGACAATAACCACTAATAATGCAATCATAAAAAGTTCGTTTTACAGTTAAAAAATAAGCAAGTTTTGTTTCAGGAATGGATTACTCCTTCCTATTTCAACCAATAAATTAAAAGTAAAATAAAGAAATCAGAAATAATGACAAAGCATTCCATACAATAATCTGAAAACCATAGCTACGTTTTGAAAAATGATGCAATCATTTGCAACCATAAAAAAAAGCCGTTATTGCTGAAACTCGCTTTTATTCTCCTTTCAAAGGATTTCATTTCCATGCTTTAACTTTTAAAACATCCCTTCTCTTGATTAATATGATTACCTTTCACAATACCGCATTGTAAATCCTTATTGCATATAAAAAAGGCTTGCTTTTGGGTAATACTAACCATTTCTTAAACATAAAATGGAGAACAAAATTGAAAGTGTATGATTCCAAAGAATGAATTAAGAACAGGAAATTGGGTGACGAACAAAGTAGGCATGAACATTCGGATAAATGAAGGTGCACAAATAGATGAATCTGATCATTTCCTCCCTGTTACCTTATCTGACGACGTATTGTTATTGTGTGGCTTCGGTTTCAATGATTATTTCAAACTGTGGCAAAAGGCTAGAAAACTTCCACAAGCAGGTACAGAATTGGAGATGGATATGGCCTACAATGTACGCGACTTTGGATACAGGTACATCGGTGTAAAGCTGCTATCACTTCATCAATTACAAAATTTGTTTTTTATGCTAAGGGGAACTGAAATGGAAATGACGGCATTTGAAGCAAATAACATTTGATCAGCAACTATTTGCGCATCCCGGTGTTGCTATTAAACAACATAAGAAAGAAAGTATGAGCAACGTATTTACAAAAGATAACCTGACCCTGGAATATAAATGGCCTGAAACACCACTGCATTCATTGTTTACAGGTTTGCCCGGCAAAAGAATTTTTGACAGGTTCAATGGATTTCAGGTATTGTTTATCATCAATGCATTGGCTGCATTATCAGAGGCATTTGCTAAAGAAGCTGTTCCTGTTATTGAAAACACCCTTAACCATCACTTTACCGATGATGCGAGTAGTGAATTGTCAGTATATAACCTGCTGAAAAATGAAGACTACAGTAACAATGCTTCCCGGCCTTTGGCTGATAGCATGAATAGTGGAGAGAAATATGGTCTTCAATACAGGTTGTGGAAATTGGAGAACCGCCACTAGGTTATTATAAGGGAGGCTTTATTAAAAGATTGTGCAAAGCAGTGCCTACTAACAAAGAAAAGACAAGACACAAAAAAGGCCACTCCTGAGAGTAGCCTTCAATACGGTTCACTTTTTTTAAATGTTAGCTAATACGCTTAACATTGAATGATTCCATCCCTTTCTTACCTTCTCTTGTTTCAAATTCAACTTTATCACCTTCATTAAGTGTAGCTCCGTTGAGTACTGATACATGCACAAAGTATTCTGTGCCCGAATCGCTTTTAATGAAACCAAATCCCTTGGCATCATTGAAAAACTTTACTGTTCCTGTTTCTTTCATTGTAGTTTATTAATGGACAAAGGTATATATAAAATCCGGACTACAGTGAAATAGTCTTAAAAGCAGGCAAAAACAATTGATTTATATAGGGTTACAAGAAATATTATTGGGTAAAATGCCAAATTAATTCAACTTTATGCCCAACAATTTTATTAGATTACACCTCACTATGACCATCATGAAGCCAATTGTCAGCCGTATAACTATCTATCCTATAAAGTCATTTGACGGATTAAACCTGCAAAAAGCACGCATCGCCGAAGGCGGCTGCCTATTGCACGATCGGGAATATGCCATCACTGACCAACATGGCAAATTCATCAATGGAAAGTCAAATCCGCTTGTGCATACATTGCGTACTACTTTCGATTTGGACCAGGAAACGGTTCATTTCCGGCAGCAGGAAGCAACTACGTGGACTACCTTTCACTTGCAGAAAGAAAAAACCGGTATCGAATCTTTCCTCAGCCAATATTTTGGACAGCCCATTCAGTTTTTGCAAAACAGTACCGGACGCTTTCTCGACATACCTGATATTAGCGGTGCTACAATCCTATCTACATCCTCTTTAGAATCGGTTACGCAATGGTATGATGGCATAGACATTCACGAAGCAAGAAAAAGGTTTCGGGCAACCATAGAAATAGAAGGCGTACCCGCTTTTTGGGAAGACCAACTTTGCACCTCGCCGGGAAAAAAGATTGAATTTAAAATAGGCGATGTAACCCTTATCGGCATGGCTCCCCGCGAAAGATGCATTGTTCCCACCCGCAACCCCGAAACAGGAGCAAGTACCTTTGCTTTTGCAAAAACATTTGCCAAACAACGTGCAGCAACGCTGCCCTCATGGTCATCCCTTAGAGAATATGATCATTATTACTATCTCTCAGTTGACTGCCACCTACCCAACTCAGAAATTGGGAAGTATTTGGAGGTGGGGAGTGAGGTGGTGGTGACAGCAACAACTATAACCTAATATTACCGACAAAAGAAATGCAAAGCTCTATAGAAAATTGAAAATGAATTTTTAGCTTATTCATTTAGTTTTTGCTTGTTTTTAGGTGGTGGTAAAAAGTTATCGTTTGTTATCACTTTCTTCCCTGTTTTTTGTTCCAATGCCAATCTTGCATCCTTTGCTATCCTTCCACCCTTTTTTCCTGCAATAGCATTTTGTTGTACCCCTTTGGCCTTATCAGTTTCTGCTATTTGCCTTGTTGAGAGCTTAGCTAAAGCAGTAAATATCAATTCGGCCTCACTCATGTGGTCTCTTAAGTTTTGAGATTTCAATCCTTTTAAATCCTTGTGCTTCTTTACCGTTAGTCCTGTCCATTCTTGATGAATGACATTGGTTAAAAAAGCAAACTCGTCTCCTTTTTGAACGCCACTTTCCTTCCAATAATCAGTTAATTTATTCCTTGTTTAGCAATTAGCTATTATTTTATTTTGGTATTGCTGAATGCAAAGCATTTCCTGTCCGGTCATCCGCTGCTGAATCCACTTTTCGCTTCTACCCAGTTTCTGCCAGTTTTCTCTTGCTCTTTCAAGGCTCATTTCCGGGTCCTGGATTTCCTGCATTCTTTCATACCCCACTTTTGCAAGCCATTGCTTAAAAGGTTCGGCTTTTGGAGAAGGGATGGATTGGATAAGGCGAAGTAAGGTTTGTGTATCTGCAACGTCAGTCTCTCGCATTTTTCCATCCGTTGCTTCCATTTTCAACTGTCGACAAATTGTCGACAGTTCAAGTCCATCTTCTGTTTTCACCCTTTTTTTCATTTTAAACCAATAATCCCTTGGATTGGAGCTATCGGTTAAAATTTTTATTACATCGATTACTGAGAAATACCAGATTTCTGATTATTCTTCCCAATGTGTCCGGACTTTTTTGGATTCGAAGAGTTTGAGGTTGGGCATTTCAACTAAATTTAATATGGTTGCTTATTAATTTTAAAAAGCACACCATTAAAAATAGGAAATAATGCTAGATCTAGTAGATAAAAATTGTCAACCAATTATAACTTAATTCCCATGCTCGTTCAAGTTTAGCAAAGCGAACTTAAATGCCTTATTTGTTGCAAGTCTGCCGACTAAAGTACCGGGACAAGTTGCGACCGGTAAATTTGATCATATTTGCCGGACAAAGTCCTGCTTTTCATGTAAAATTTAAGAGCCCTGCGGAACTCTTAAAACTAGCATGTCTTCAGTAATTCATTTGGTTCTTATTTCAATAACCAACCCTTATTTATCAAGAATGTTTTACAGCTTGTACAAAACCCGGTTTCTTCATCTGTGGGATTGCCCCCTTCTGCATCCCTCATGAAACAAGTTTTAACAGGGCAATGCTTTAATCCTTGCGTATGCCCCAATTCATGAATGGCAATTTTGTAAAATTGACTACTTCTTTTATTTTTTGAAAGTCTGTAAGTTGAAACTACACATGCATTACCGGGGCAATAGCCAAGACCCATAACGCCCCAATCTTTTATTCCATTTTTAGTGGCACTGATATCTTTGTTGGTCAAACCAATTAGCACAGCCCCTTTTATAGCTTTGGTTCTTAAGTAGCTAATAATAGAATCCGCACGATAGCGGTTTCTTGGTTTATAAAATGAATGCTTTGGAAATGCAATCGCAGGATTAAGAAAAGTAGATGGATAAATAGCTTTTATTTTTTGATAGACAGTTTTGGCTTCCAAAGGCGAAAAATTATCAAACGGTTGAATGATAATTGTAGGTTTTTGCGAATAAGATGAAAACGCAGAAATTAAAACAATTAATACTACCGATATTCGGTATGGCATATTAAAACTCATTTTAAAATTTTATTTCTATGCCACTCAAAATTCCCAATTAAAGGAAAATAATTATGCTGTTTAGGCAAATTAATTTCTTTCCCCTCAAAAGCTCTGATACTATAACTCGTTTCATCTTCCCTAAATGATTTTGAAACAACAACCTTATAATTTTCATCAATTGCAATCAAACCCCTATCAAAAGCTCGATGAAGATTAGGACATAAAGCAATTCCATTTGTAATTGTATCATCATAACTAACGCTAAATGGAACAATATGACAAGCGTCCACCATTGAAACCGAACTCATAGCGTCTATTCTCATTCCTGATATACAGCATGTATTATTGTAGATTTTGGGTATTTCCCTTTTAAATAAGCTTCCCCTGAGAAATATTTCTTCTTCATTTTGCTGTTGAAGCAACTTCTTAATTTCTAGTCGATATTCTTCTGAAGGTTCATTTAGTATTTTGTTTTCAATTTCATCAAACAACTTTTGTTGTCCTTCTGATGAATTGGTTAGATTGTTCTGTGTGTTAGGAAAGTATTCATCCAACAAAAACTGTTGTAAAACTCCATTGCTATCCTTGTCAACCATTAAAGAATATAAATCTTCATCTATCGTAGCAAAATCAACTGCTGCATTTAAGTTTGAAAATGTTTTTATTATGGAACCCAATTTTTCTATATTATTGAAACCTTCTTTAGGAATAAGGTGCCAGAATTTATCACTTTTCAAATAAAAAAAAGGGTACGAAATTCTACAATCGTGCTTCGTCGTTACAAGTAAACTCCAGTTTGATTTAAATAAAGCTACTAATTCAGGCGTAATGTAAATTCTTTGATTGTTATTGAAGCCATTTTTAAAAAGTTGCAATACAGAAAGTAGTAGAATCGGTTTGTGTGGAGCAACTCCATGAGATCTATTTATACTTAGCTTCTTAAATGCCCTTAGATATTTCTGCAATGCTTCTTGCATATTTTTCTTTGTTTACTTTTGTGCACTCCATCCTAACATTTCCCAAAGTGCTTATAATGGAATCCCCCCATCACAAATAACTCAACCACCACTTCTCCTTGTTCCGCAGCTTATACTCATCATACCATTTGCACAAGGGATACAACAACACCACCACCAATATCCAAACGATGTAAACCACTAAAAGCGGGTAACCAAATGTTGTTACAGGATTGAAAAACGGATTGGCAAAAACATCCTTCCAACTATAACCCGTAAGCACCATGGCAATATTGGAGGACACATGAATGACATAGATATGCAGGATATAATAAAACAACGGAACCCTGCCAAATACAGAGACCATCTTGCCTGCCTTGCTCAACGGTTTTTCTGAAAATGCCAGGAATAAAAGTGCCGGACCTATCGTCATCAGCATATACAGCAATGACGGTGGATACTTAACTGTATTGATAAAAGAGAGTACCGTATAAACCGGGTTTTTCTGTACCGACCAATGTTGGTAATCGCCATACCAATTGGTAAACCGGAGCACCACAAATAGCAGGATACAACCTACCCCCAATTTGATGAGCACTTGCTTTCTTTTCTCCGGTGCTAGTGCGGTGTACAATTCTCCGAAACAATAACCGACTGCCATCAAACCCATCCACGACAGCACCGGATAGGCAACAAAAATTCTAAAATACCCTGCAGTAAAAGGACCGCCGTCGTGCAAGGCTGCCCATGCAAATCCTTGTATGCTGTTGCCTGCTATGTGTACATTGTCCAACAAATTGTGGCCAAAGACGATCAACAATCCTACTGCCAACAACCATCTTTTTGGCAAAAAAATAAGTACCGACAAGGACACCATTCCAATGCCCAATGACCAAATTGTCATGAGTACAACTGTTGAGAAAGTAGCATTGAAAAACCATCCAAAGTTTAAAATGGTAACCTCTAAAAGAATCAGCCAAACGCCACGCGTAAATAAAAATTTTGACACTTCGGCCTTCGATTTTCGGGTACCAATAAAATAAGCAGAAGTGCCGGCAAGAAATACAAAAACAGGTGCACAAAAATGCGTGATCCAACGGGTTAGAAAAATGGGAGTAGAGGTATGCTCCAAATCAAGCGGATCGTAGTTGTGCGCTGACCAATGAAAAAAGTCTCTGACATGATCCAATGCCATGATGATCATGACAACACCCCTCAATAAATCTATAGATACTATACGTTGGGCCTTGGGAATAACAATTGAATTTTCTTGCACAGTTGTAGGTTTGGGTTAAATGTACAACAAACATTTAGCTGAATGCCATTGTTTCCGACAAAAATATATTGATTAGCTGCTTACCTTCGCCACATGGATAATTATGCAATTGCCGACAACTTCTCCCTGCTATCTAAGCTTATAGACATACATGGCGATGACAGCTTTAAAGCCAAAACCTATGGTGTAGCTGCTTTTAACATCGAAAAACTACAGGTGCAACTGAATGAGTTGCCTCCTGAAAAAATATTTACCATTCCGGGCATCGGAAAAGCCACCGGACAAAAGATATTGGAACAAATAGAAACCGGCCGATTGGCGGCTTTGGATGAATACATTTTGAAAACACCGCCGGGCCTGTTTGAGATCATGAAAATAAAAGGATTGGGCCCTAAAAAAGTCTCCACCATTTGGAAAGAACTTGGCATAGAAAGTTTGGGTGAACTATTGTATGCCTGCGAGGAAAACAGGCTACTCCTCTACAAAGGATTTGGCGCCAAAACCCAACAAAATATTAAAGAAGGCATTGAGTTTTATTTATCAAATCAGGGAAGCTATCTGTTTAGTCAAGTTGAAGCATATGGATTGGCATTTACAAAAAAACTGGAAGAACAATTTCCTGATCATCTATTTTTAATTACCGGTGATTACAACCGACATGCAGAAACCATTACGATTATAGAATGGGTAACTGATACTGATGCAGCAGCCCTCCAACCATTCTTTGAACAGCAAGGTTACACAACCGAAGTAACCGACCCTATTTTATTGGCCAAAGGCGAAGAAAACATTCAGCTACAATTTTATTGTGTAGGAAAGCAACAATTGATATCCGAGTTTTTTCAGCACAATGGCAGCGAGGAATTTTTAGCAGCATGGAAGGAACAATTTGGATGGAAAGACAATAGGGAATATGAATCAGAAGCAGCAATCTTTGCAGCACATGGGTTGGAATATATTGAACCTTATTTAAGAGAAGATTCGGCTATTATTGCCAAAGCCATCGCCAAAGAACTCCCGGTTGTTATTCAGGAGGGCGATATCAAAGGGATCATACACAGCCACAGCAATTGGAGCGACGGTGTACATACCATTCAGCAGATGGCCGAAGGTGCTATTGCCAAAGGTTTGGAATACCTTGTCATTAGTGACCACTCTCAAACTGCTTTCTACGCACAGGGTTTGTTTCCCGATAGAATAAAAGCACAACATGAACTAATTGATGAACTGAATAATAAATATGCTCCATTCAAAATTTTTAAAAGCATCGAATCTGATATATTGAATGATGGTAGCCTGGATTATACAGATTCTATATTGTCCACTTTCGATCTTGTGATTGCATCCGTACACTCTAACCTGAAAATGAGTGAAGAAAAAGCAATGATGCGACTGCTCAAGGCTATTGCAAACCCATACACTACGATACTTGGTCATATGACCGGCAGATTATTATTGAGCAGAAATGGATACCCTGTTGATCACGATACAATTATTGAGGCTTGCAAAGCCCATCAGGTGGTAATAGAACTTAACGCCCACCCTAGAAGATTAGATGTGGATTGGCGCTATATTGCCAAAGCGACTGAGAAAAATGTGTTGATTTCGATAAATCCCGATGCGCACGCAATAGAAGGTTTTGAAGATGTGAAATATGGCATATTGGTAGCACAAAAGGCTGGTTTAACTGCTTTGCAGAATTTGAGCAGCTTCTCTTTGGTTGAAATGGAGGCATTTCTGACCGGACAGCGACAAAAGCGGAAATAACGGCAAAAAAAAGGCAGCTGAAAAATCAGCCGCCGCTTTTCTATTATTAAAACTATATAAACTTAAAACATGAACTTCTGAGATTTTAGTTGCGCAAGGTTTGGATCCATTTTGATCGCTTCTTCGCATAAGGTAATTCCTTTGTTCTTATCACCTTTCTTTTGAAAAGCAACACCGGTCATATATAATGCACGGCTATTACTAGGATCACTTGTATAAACAGCGTAATAAGAGTCAGCCGCTTCTTGAAATTTTTCAACTTTGTAATAGGATTGTGCAATCTGAAAAAGGATTTCTGAACTACCCGGCTTCATTTGCAATACTTTATCCAAAGCTGCTTTTCCTTTGTTGAAATCAATATCAATAGCTGCCAATCCTAGGTTTTCGTAATAATCAAGATCTTTTTTGTACCCCTTTTCAGCAGCTAGTTCAAAATATTTTACGGCACTTTTTTCATCGTTCATTGTATAATACAATAAACCAAGTTCGTAAGTCAATTGTGCATTGCTGGGATCTAATTGTAAGGTTTGGTTGTAAACATCAATCGCTTGCTTATAGTTGCTCATTTCAATAAACACTTTGCCAAGCAATGAAACTGTTTCTATTCTTTTTGGATTTTCAGTTAGCGCTTCACTCAGGTATTTTTGAGCTTGACCATAATTTTCTAATTCGTATTGGCTTTTACCAATCATGTACTTGAGGTCTTTCATTCCGCCGTTTTGAGCTAATTTGAAACCGTACATTACTACGTCATTCCAACGGTGAAGCTGAAAACTAACTTCAGTCATTTTCTGCAATGCAGCCGGTTGATTAATATTGATCTCCAATACTTTACCGAATTGCTCAATTGCAAATGTATATTTCCGCTGGTCCAGCAAGTAATTGCCATACTGCAAACGAGTTTCAAGATTGGATGGGTTGAACCCAACCGCTTTCTGAAAACATTTGTCAGCTTCCCACACTTTACGGGCATTGCTCAGTTCAATAGCCTGTTTTGCGTAAAAAGATGAACTATCCACTCCATTCGCTTGACCTTCAAAGGAGAGGCTTGTTAAAACAACCAGGGATAGGAGCACTTTTTTCATAAATATTGGGGTTTTAATAAAGCAACTTTCTGAGTTTCCCAAAGTGAGACAAATTTTCACTTATTTCAAAACTATTCCCGACAATGGGGGTAAGTTTAGTTTTATGTTGAAAATCTTCCCATCCTTGTCAACAACCTCAGTATCGCCTTCAATAGTTGAAACGACGCTTTCTCCCCAATATTTTGTGGAATCACTATTAAATATCTGTTTCCACTTCTTTTTGCCTTTTACGGTTATCTCGTAGTCCGAATGGGGTGCTGCCTTCATGTTTAATATAACAATTATGTCATCTTTGGGCTTTTCCCCAAGCCTTCTATAAGCAATTACACAATCATCTCGATGATTTAGATCCACCCATTCAAAACCGCCTTGTTCAAACTGTTTTTCATGCAAAGCCGGTTCGTCTTTATATAAATGGTTAAGGTCCTTTACGCAGTGCTGCATCATTTTGTGTGGATCAAACTGTAGCAACTCCCACTGAAGCTCACTTTTATAATTCCACTCCTTGGTTTGTCCAAATTCGCTACCCATAAACAACAGTTTGGCACCCGGATGGGTGTACATATATGTATATAACAGTC
>JANPHE010000019.1:0-6708 GCA_031424295.1 Segetibacter sp.
CGTCAATTAAAAGTATAATATTTTTAAAATACTTCTATATGTATTAAAATTCGATAATCATATGAGGTTTCAATTTTACGTGTGAATATTAATAATTATGCTTTTGTTTTTACTTGAATATAAATTTTTTTGTCAAATTTAATTGTGAAAATCAAATAATTGTTTTTTGGTTTTAATACTTGCCCTTATTTCTTGTAGTAATAAAAAGTATTATTTATGATAGTTGAACTTTTGCAAAACAAGTTATAAGTACTTCATCATTTTTTACCGTTAACATTTCTATTATCTAATTAGCTTTGAGGCAAATAGTTGTTTTATTCAACTTAAGTTGACAAATCTTTTTCCAGAATTGAGAAACAATTTTTAATTCAGCCGAACTTGATACAAGATTAAATAATGAGCAACTTGTTAAATATGACAAAATTCTCTTTTATCTAAAAATTGACTATTCAAACCAAAATAATGTTAACAAGTTGCAATTTATTCTATATTTACATCGCCAATTGAAGAAAATGAAAAAAACTCCGGACGTTAAAATATTGTTTCTGTGTAGTTTTATACTTCACAATTACAATACGTCTCCCCCACTAATTTTTTTGGATACATTTTTTGTTAGCAATATTTTGCTAACCGATTGAATTAATTAATTAATAGGCAATAACATTCCTTAAACAATGTTTTAGTTGTTTAAAATCAACAATAAATCAATTAACCATGTCAAGCATATTCAAAAAAGCACTAGGACTGTTTGTTGAATTTGAACCCGACGAATCCAAGTCAAACAATACAAATTTAACTTTAAATGAAGATGGTTTACCAATGCAAGTAAGACCATCATCAAACAAATATTCGAGCCAAGCAACATTTAAAGCTGGTTTAGTAAGCCAAGAAGATATTGATAAATTCGAGAATCATTTTGTCGAACTTTTTGATAATGCAAACCTGTCTGGACCCGATTATTATGAGTTTTGGAAAATGATGGAAACTTTAGAAACGGCAGTTCCAGATGAAACCATAAGAATGAATGCGGTTTTTTCAACCTTAAAAATTCAAGGACTAAATAAGGATACTTTAATTGAAAGTGCTGAAAAATATTTGCAAATATTGGATAAAGATAAACTGGCTTTTAAAAGTGCCGTAAACAAAAAAGTATTAAACGAAATAGAAGGCAGAAATAAAATAGTGAATGATTTAGAAATAAAAAATCAGCAAAACTCAGAACTAATGCAAAAGCTTTCTGATGAAATTAAACAAAACAGTTTAAAAATATCTAGCGTTAAAAAAGAAGTAATTGATGAAGAAGCAAAAATCAATGCAAATTCAAATGGCTACAATATTGCTTGCGATGCCATGATGGCAAAACTTGGAAGTGATTTACAAAAAATTAAAACATCTTTATAAAAAATGGAAACAAATATGTTTCCTGCTACTACGCAGGATAAATTAAAATCTTACTGGAATAGGCCCGGAGGTAAAGCTGGGGTAATTATAGGTTTGGGACTGTTAGCTCTTATTGGATATTATGTTATCCCTATTCTTACAACAATAGTTTGGAATACATTCAATTTTGGAGTTGCATTGGTCAGCTTAGGGGTCTTTCTTTATTGTATTACACATAGAAAGCTAAGGTTGAGTCTTTTTTACATGTATGAAATCTTGATGAAAAAATTGGTCGGCATTGTCATTGAGCTTGATCCGTTTATCATAGCTGAGGACTACATTGGCGATATGGAAAAACAAAGGGAAAAATTGTATAACCAAAGTATAGAAGTAGAAGGTCAGAAAGAAAAAATTGATCTTAAATTGGCCGAAAAAGAAAAGGAAATGAATGGTATGTTAAGCAAAGCAAAAGCAGCAAAGGATAACAACATGATGCCTGAACTTGGAAATGCAACAAGACAAGTAGCTAGAATAAATGAGTATATAAAACAGCTTGCTCCAATAAGAGATAGCCTTGCCAAAATTGGCGACTATCTTACTAAGGTTCATAAAAATAGTGGATACCTCATTGAAGATGCAAAAAATGAATTAGAGTTGAAAAAGGATTTGTATAAATCTGTTTCAAGTGGTAATCAAGCCCTAAACTCGGCCTTAAAAATATTTAAAGGAGATCCTGAAAAGAAAATGATGGTAGAACAAAGTATGGAATATTTGAAAGACGATATTGCAGGTAAATTGGCCAGTATGAAAAAAGCAATAAGCTATTCGTCCGATTTTATGAGAAGTATAGATTTGGATAATGCTACTTTTGAAGTACAAGGATTAAAATTATTAGAATCTTACGACTCAGATACTGAACTAAAATTAAACAATCAGCTTTGGCAACCAAGTGCTACACCAACTGTAGTGGGCAAAGTAAATAGTGATTACAGTAATTTATTAAAATAATAAACGTAAAGAAATGGCCGTAAAAGTAAAGACCTCTGGAAAGGTCGTTGGAATATTAATACTTCTTGGTGGCTTATATGCTGCTAAAACAATGTGGTGGGATAAGCGTCCTAAAGAAGCAAAGGCATCAAGCGAAATTGGAAAGGTAGTTTTACCAGATGAACCACAAGCATCTTTGCAAGGTACAGCCAGCATAAAACTAGCCCTGCCTAGTGATGAACCAAATGCTAATGGTGGTACAAAAATAAAATGGGAAGTTATGGCATGGAATGCCCAATTTCCATTGATGTATGCAAATGGAGGTCCTCTCACTACAAAAGGTTCCTTAATTGATAAAGCGAAGCTCCAAATAAATATTTTTAGACAAGACGATTGTAATAAATCAATCGCAGATATTGTAAAGTTTGCCCAAGATTATAAGGACAATCCAAATATTGAAGGTGTATTTGCTTCCTACATGGGTGATGGCATGCCCGCTTTTTTTGCTGGATTAAGTAAAGAATTAGAACCATTGGGACCAGAATATCAACCTGTTGCTTTCTATGCTATGGGAAAGAGTTATGGCGAAGATAAACTGATGGGCCCCAAAAGCTGGAAAACAGATCCTAAATCTGCAATTGGAAAAACTGTAAGCTGTTATTTAAGAGATGGTGATATGAATATTTTGCTAAAGTGGGCTGGTGATAATGGTTTGAAAGTAAACCCCGATGAAACAACATTTGATCGTGAAGCAGTAAACTTAATTTCTGCAGTAGATTTTTTAGATGCTGCCAACAAATACATTACTGGCTATAAAGAGAAAAGAGCTTTTGTAGTAGATGGTAAAAAGTTGAGCAGTGATACTACAGTGGGTGTAGATGCTGTTGCTACTTGGACCCCTGGAGATGTAAACATAGCCAGAAAAAAAGGAGGGTTGATAAACATTGCTTCCACAAGGCAATATTCTACTCAAATGCCAAACATAACCATAACTATTCGCAAGTTTGCAAATGATCATCGTACAGACATTGAAAATTTAATTATGGCTCTTTCTCAAAGTGGCGATCAAGTGCGCAGCTACACAGATGCAAAACGATTTGCTGCTGATGTAAGTGCAAAAGTTTATAATGAAGAAGATGGTTCTTATTGGATGAAATATTATGATGGAGTTACTGAGAAAGATATACTAGGAAATGATGTAGAGCTTGGAGGGTCAATGGCTTTTAATTTGCCTGATGCAGCTACCATGTTTGGATTAGGAAAAGATGGATTAGATAGATACAAGATTGTATACACCACTTTTGGAGACATTCTTTCAAAAATGTACCCTGAGTATATGACAAAATATCCAGAATATTCTAAAATGATTGACAAGTCTTACATGCAATCTGTTATTGTAAATCATCCAGAACTAATGGAAGGAAAAACAATAAGTGTTACTTATGCCCCAACTATTACGGACAAGGTATCATCCAAATCTTTTCAAATTCAATTTGAGACTGGAAGTGCTACTATTAAAGAAGTTTCATATGAAGTGCTTGATGAAATTTTAAAAAGTAGCGTAGTTGCTGAAAACCTGAAAGTAGGCATCTATGGTCATACAGACAATACTGGAAATGATATAGCCAACCAAAGTTTATCTGAACAGCGAGCAAATAGTGTGAAGGCATATTTAGAAAGTAAAGGTATTTCTAATAATCGTATTGAAAGCAAAGGGATGGGAAGTAGAAAACCTATTGCTGATAACAATACAATAGAAGGCAAAGCGCAAAATAGAAGAGTAGAAATTGTATTAGGGCAGTAAATACCTCAGTTGCTAGGATTTAGTCAATTGGTGAATAAAAGTTGTTTGATTCAAAATAAGATCATGATTTAGTAAAATGAAGCAAGTAAAAAAATTATTTGAACCCTTTGGCGTAGTATCCAAAAGCAATATGCTAGCACTAGTATTTGTTCAAATATTTATTGCACTTGGTTTATGGCAATTTCTTGGGGGAGGATTAATTCCTGCTCCCATTAAAATTATAACTAAGGTTTTTGAAATAATTAAAACAAGCAACTTTTGGGATAACTTCTTTACAAGCTTAATGCTTACTTTAAAAGGAATGCTTATTGCTTTATTAATTGCGCTTGCTGTAAGCTATCTTTCTTTGGTTCCATTTTTTCGCCCATTGGCTAAGTTTGTGATTAAGTGTCGGTACTTAACACTTACTGGATTAATCTTCGCCTTCACACTATTGACGAATGATGGAAGTCAACTTAAACTTAGTTTATTGCTTTTTGGAATTGTACCTTTTTTCGTTACTTCATTATTATCAGTCATTGATGCAATAGATAAGCAAGAATTTGAGTTGTGTGCAACTCTCGGAATGAACAAATGGACAACTTTGTGGGAAGTAGTAATTGTTGGAAGATTAGATCAAGTGTTGGAGGTAATGCGTCAAAACTTTGCAATTGCTTGGATGATGATAACAATGGTAGAAGGGCTTAGTATGAGTGAAGGTGGTTTAGGAACTTTGCTAATCAAATCAAATAAGTACATTGACCTTACTACTGTTTTTGCTATTCTGGTAATTATCTTTTTAATAGGAGTATTTTTTGATTATATACTAGGCACATTGCGTTTTTGGTTATTTCCTTACACAAAAATTACTTTACGAAATAAATAATGACTTACCAGAAAAATCAAATTCTCCTAAAAGCAGACAATGTACAGTTGTCTTATGATGATAGAGTTATTTTAAGAGACATTAATTTTACTATACAAAATATTGTACGCCCCAACCTACAACAAGGTCAAGTTGTTTCATTAATTGGAAGAAGCGGTATAGGCAAGACTCAGTTGTTTAAAATATTGGCAGGCATGAACAAGCCAACCTCTGGTAAGGTATGCATAGGTGATGACTTGCATGAAGTTCGTGAAGGAGAAGTTGGGGTAGTTTCACAAAACTATATTTTGTTTAATCATCGTACCGTAAGAAAGAATCTTGAAATAGCATTGGAACACAATGACGAAAAGTATAAGGAAACCGAAAAGAAGAATCTCATAAAGGAGTATGGAGACAAATTTAACCTTAGTGAACATTTAGATAAATATCCATTACAACTTTCTGGTGGGCAACGCCAACGGGTAAGCATTTTACAGCAGGCACTTACTAGCAATAAATTTATTTTGCTGGATGAACCTTTTTCTGGTCTAGATGCTCTAGTAATTGATAAAGTAGTGGATTTGCTTGTAAAAATATCTACGCTTCATGAATTAAATACACTCATTATAGTGAGCCATGATATCGAAAACACACTTGCAATATCTGATACTGCATTTATTTTGGCAAATCAACCCAATAAGGCTGGTGCAACTATAACTGAAAAATTAGACTTGATTGAAATGGGATTTGCTTGGAATCCAGAAATAAAGAATAATCATAAATTTCAGGAAATGGTTGGTCAAATAAAGTTCAAAATATAAAAGGAAGATGTAGTTTCATGAATTTTGCCTTTATGAAAATTTTAATTTTTCTGTCTTTTCTCGGTCTACTCCACTTAATTTCGGTTGGAAAGGAGTCTATTCCGGTATTGCTTTATTTGGAATTATATGGATAATTCCTTGGCTTATTATCAATAAAAATACACCAGACAAACAACCATTGATTACAAAAGAAGAACAATACCATATTTTAGATAGTTCAACGGATAACATAAGGACAACTGCTGTTGTGGAAACAAAAGTGTATAGCTGGAAAGCGTTACTACAATTTAAAAATACCTCCGGAATTATTGTATCTAGATTTTTTATTGATCCCGTTTGGTTGCCAGAAAATTATTGGCAGATATGGATGATGATTTCTGGGATTTTTTAATGAATGTAAATGCAAAAACGGTTTTCCTCACTACTAAGTATGTTTCGCCACATATGCCTGTGGGTAGCACTATTGTCAATTTTTCATCGCAAGCTGGCAGAGATGGGGGAGGGTTTGGTGCTAGTGCCTATTCTACAGGCAAAGGTGCTGTTGCAACTTTTACTAGAGCAATGGCGAAAGAATTAGGTCCACAAGGCATACGCGTAAATGCGGTTGATCCGGGAATGATCGCGACTACTTTTCACGACACGTTTACTAAGCCTGAAGTTAGAACTGCTGTTGCCAATAGTACTCCATTAAGAAGGTAGGGCGAAGCAAAAGAAGTAGCAGATTTAGTTGCCTATTTAGGGCTTGCTCAACAACTCAGCCAAGCGTATATTAAATTTTTTCGTAGTTTCTTGTCTATGCTCATTGAGTTATGTTTGTTCCAGGCTTGATATAGTAGGCACAAAAGTGCTTGCCTCGTCATTGCGACGAGGTT
>JANPHE010000020.1:0-1687 GCA_031424295.1 Segetibacter sp.
GGTCATGATTACTGGACTTTATATTTTTATTTCGCTGGTAATCCTGCAGCGAAAGCTCCACATTTTTCTTTTCTTCTGCATTCAATCCTGTTGCCGAATTCATTTCAAGTAATGATGAGCCAAGTGATTCTTCAGTCAAAAAGCTATGAGCAATTTCATTTAGTGTAGCTATTTGCCTGCCTCTATAGTCGCTGCCTTTCGCAGGCATATAAGTTTCCTGGTCCCATTCCAAAACTGCAGCGGCGTACTTTACATCCGCAATTTTTTGCATCTTTGTTTTGTAGCTGTCGTATAATTCCTCAGAACTCATCTTAATAAAATTTTTTAATGAAAATTCAAGATATAACATCTTTCCTTGAAAATATCGCTCCTGGTCATTTACAGGAAAGTTATGATAATGCAGGATTGATAACTGGCGACCCTCAGTGGGAGTGTACCGGTATCATCGCTTCTTTAGATGCCACGGAGGCTGTGGTGGCAGAGGCGATTGAAAAGAAATGCAATTTAATAGTGGCACATCACCCGATTATTTTTAGCGGGCTTAAAAAAATAACAGGCAGAAATTATGTGGAGAAAACAGTTATTGCGGCTATCAAAAACGACATCGCCATCTATGCAATTCATACCAACCTGGATAATTTGATCAATGGAGTTAATGGAAAGATGGCAGATATGCTGGGCCTTGTGAATAGGCAAATATTACAACCTAAAAAGGGTTTGGTAAGAAAGCTCAGTGTATTTGTTCCGGAAGAAAATGCTGAAAAAGTACGCCAGGCAATTTTTGAGCAAGGGGGTGGCCAGATTGGTAATTACAGCGAATGCAGTTTTAATACCACCGGTGAAGGAACATTCAAAGCAGGTGCAGGTGCAAACCCGTTTGTTGGAAAGATTGGCGAACAGCACACAGAAAAGGAAGTACGGGTAGAACTGGTTTTTCAGCACTGGAATGAAAGCGCCATAATAAAAGCCATGCTTCAGGCTCATCCTTACGAAGAAGTGGCTTATGATATCAGCACACTTGACAATGAATATGCCGCTATTGGAAGCGGTTTGACGGTTACCGTGGCACTTGCTGTAGCAGAGCATCCGTTAGTATCAGTCAATGTAACGACGTATGTAGTATTTGCACTCGGATTAGCAGCCACAACGTTTCCAGTAGTAGCATTCAAACCCGCTGCTGGGCTCCAATTAAAGGTGTAATTTGGTGTACCACCAGAACCTTGAGCCATCAACATTACTGTTGATCCGCTGCAAACAGCCACATCACCTGGCACCACCACTACCGTAGGCACTGGGTTGACAACAACTGTTACAGCATCAACATCTATACAGCCGTTGCTATTGGTCACCGTGACCGTGTATGTCGTTGTTGCTATTGGCGACACCGCAATCGATTGAGTAGTTGCACCATTATTCCATAGGAATGTGCTGCCACTCACTACTGTCAGCGTTGCTGTTTGGCCATTGCAAATCGTTTGATCTGGGCCTGCATTTGCAATAAATGTTTCCACGTAAACGGTCACTTGAGCCGTATCTACACATCCATTGGCATCTTCAACAAACACAATATAATTGGTGGTAGCCGAAGGACAAGCCTTAACCAAAGCGGAAGTGCTGCTATTCAAACCGGTAGATGGGATCCACAAATAATCAACCCCACCACTTGCCGTTAAGAACATGCAGTTGC
>JANPHE010000021.1:0-1850 GCA_031424295.1 Segetibacter sp.
TGTAAATGGGGTAGAGGACCAAACCCGTCGCCTGATGGAGGTTTGCAGAATGAGAGATACGCCGGTAATCGTCTTCATAAATAAAATGGACCGTGATGGAAAGAACCGTTTTGATCTGATGGAAGAAATTGAGAAAGAACTCAACATTTCATTGCATCCAATTACTTTGCCTATCAACCAGGGAAAGGAGTTTAAAGGGGTTTATAACCTACATGATAAAAACCTGGTATTGTTTGCCGCGAGTACAAAAGGTGCTGATGAAGACACTGTAGAAATAAAGGACTTGTCAGACAAGATACTCGATGATAAATTAGGTGAAAGAGATGCCAATACCTTACGCGAAGATGTAGAATTGGTTGATGGCGTGTATGGTGAATTGAATATAGCGGATTATCTGGCAGGTAAAGTGGCGCCTGTTTTTTTTGGCAGTGCAGTTAACAACTTCGGCGTTAAGGAATTATTAGATACATTCATTAGTATTGCCCCTACGCCCCGCGACAGGCAAACCAACACCCGGGCTGTAAGCGTAGCTGAGCCAAAGTTTAGTGGCTTTATATTTAAAATACATGCCAACCTCGACCCTAAGCACCGGGATAGAATTGCATTTTTACGCGTATGCAGCGGCAAGTTTGAACGAAACAAATACTTCCACCACGTCAGGATAGACAAGGACGTACGCTTTAGCAATCCCTATTCTTTTTTGGCTCGGGATAAGGAAGTAGTAGACGAGGCGTACCCGGGTGATGTTGTAGGGTTGTTTGATACCGGCAACTTCAAAATCGGGGATACCCTGACTGAAGGCGAGGACTTTTATTTTACAGGCATTCCTACCTTTTCACCTGAGATTTTTAAAGAGGTAGTGAACAAAGATCCAATGAAGACCAAGCAACTGGAAAAAGGATTGTTGCAGCTTACCGACGAAGGGGTGGCACAATTGTTTACCCAGTTTGGAGGAACAAAAAAAATTATCGGTTGTGTGGGTGAACTTCAATTTGAAGTGATACAATATCGCTTGTTGCATGAATACGGTGCCTCGGTACAGTTCAATACGTTGCCTTTTTTCAAAGCTTGTTGGCTTACTTCAAAAGATCAGAATAAGCTAAATGATTTTGCCAGGTATAAATTGGCGAACACGGGTGAGGACAAAGACGGACACATGGTTTACCTTGCTCAAAGCGAGTGGTTTTTAAATACGGAAAGGCAAAATAATCCCGATATTGAGTTTCATTTTACAAGTGAGATACATAAATAGCTTTTTTTGTTAGCCAAAATTGGGAATTAAAAATTAGAGTAATTATGAATGCTCAAGTATTTGATGTCATCATTATCGGTGGAGGTCCCATTGGACTAGCTTGTGGTGTGGAAGCCACAAAAGCAGGATTGTCTTATTTGATTCTTGAGAAGGGAACTTTGGTTAACTCTATATACAATTATCCTCGAAACATGACCTTCTTTTCTACCAGCGAAAGGTTGGAAGTTGGAGGAATTCCATTTGTCAGCAACAACGCAAAACCTACCCGGTCCGAAGCTTTGGAATATTATAGAAGAGTAACATTGTCAGGAGCATTGAATATCCATCTTTTTGAGCCGGTAACCAATGTTAATAAGAATGGAGATGATTTTATAGTAACTACTACAAAGCAAAACTATTTTGCAAAGCATATCATCATTGCTACAGGATTCTACGATCTGCCATACATGCTAAATGTACCCGGTAAAGCACTCCTCAAAGTGAAACATTATTACGATGATCCTCATTTTTATGCCTTTCAAAATGTGTTGGTAGTAGGGGCAGCTAACTCTGCAGTAGATGCTGCATTGGAAACATGGAGAAAGGGTGCAAAAGTGAC
>JANPHE010000022.1:0-6568 GCA_031424295.1 Segetibacter sp.
CGCCAATTTCCATCACACTGTTCATATCATGGGTAACCACAACAGTTGTTATATTAAATTCAAGTGTTAAATCCTGAATAAGTTTATCTATAACCAAAGATGTTTGTGGGTCAAGGCCCGAATTGGGCTCGTCGCAAAAAAGGTATTTGGGGTTCAGAACAATTGACCGTGCTATTCCTACCCTTTTTTTCATTCCTCCACTGATCTCAGCAGGAAATTTAGTATTTGCACCTTCCATATTTACCCTTGCCAAAACCTCATTTACCTTCTTTTTCTTGTCCCTATGATTAAGATTTGTAAACATATCGAGCGGAAATTTAATATTCTGCTCTACCGTCATGCTGTCAAAAAGAGCTGATCCTTGAAACAACATTCCAATCTGCTGCCGCAATTCCTTTCGCTGATCCGCAGACAAACTGCTCATTTTTTTTTCATCAAAAATAACTTCTCCCTGGTCAGGATTAAATAAACCTACCATACATTTCAACAATACAGTTTTGCCACTTCCACTTGAGCCAATAATGAGGTTGCACTTACCCGTCTCCATCACTACGCTGATGTCTTCGAGAATAGTACGATCTCCAAAACGCTTCTTTACATTTTTTACTTCAATCATTCGTTGTTTTTATTTACAGCAACAATGCAGCAAGGGCATAATCAGCAATTAAAATTAAAATACAGCTAACAACCACTGATGTTGTGCTGTTCCTACCTATTTCTAAAGCTCCTCCGCTAACATAGTAACCATAATAAGCTGGAATGCTGCTTACTATGAATGCAAAAGTATAAGCTTTGCTCAGTGCAAAAAACACATTAAAGGGGGAGAATTTAGCCCTCAGTCCAATATCAAAAATATCTGCTGCTACTATTCCAGATAAATCAGCAGCCATTCTGCCACCCCAAATGCCCAAAAATGCAGAAAGTACAATCAGGCAAGGGATCATTAATAATGCCGCGGCAATTTTTGGCAAGACCAAATAGGCTTTTGTATTAATGCCCATTATTTCGAGTGCATCTATCTGCTCGCTAATTCTCATATTACCCAATTCGCTGGCTATTTTACTTCCAACTACTCCGGCTAATACAATACTTACTACAGTCGGAGAAAGTTCTAATATCATGCTGTCTCTTACAATCATCCCTATGGTACTTGATGGTACCAATGGACTGACTAATTGGTAGGCTGTCTGCACAGTGGTAACAGCACCAAGAAATAAAGATATGATAATGACAATAGGCAAAGAACCAATTCCTATTTCAACACATTGGTGCATAAATTCTTTCCAATACATCTTATGATTTTCCGGCTTGGTAAACATGCCTTTGAGCAGCAAAAGGTATTGGCCAAATTTTGTAAAGAAACGCATAGGTTTATTTGTTATCTATTTTAGTTTGTCGCTTTTTTTCGTTTCCACCAAGGTGCCCTGTTTACTTCGTGAACAGTATCAATCTTCGATTTCAACTGCGCATCTATGACTGCTATGGTAGCCATATTGATGATGTTTCTTACGCTACTACCCAACTGCAACACATGTACAGGTTTTTTCAATCCTAACAAAATCGGACCAATGGCATCTGCCCCTCCTACTTCCTTTAATAAGTTGTAGGCTACGTTGCCAGCCGCAAGATTTGGAAAAATTAAGGTATTTACCTCACAATTAGCCAATTCACTAAAAGGATAATTGTCTTTTAGTATCTCTTTGTTGAATGCTATACTTGCCTGCATTTCACCATCTACTATTAAATGAGGATTTCTTTGTTTAACAATTTGAGTTGCCTCGGCTACCCTTCTGGCTTCAGGGGAATTGCTGCTTCCAAAATTTGAATAACTAAGCATCGCTATTCTTGGCGTAATATTAAACTGCCTAACTTCTTTAGCTACCATCAAGGTTATATCTGCCAATTCTTCTGCTGTTGGATTAAAATTGACAGTTGTATCAGCCAAAAACAATGGACCTTTCTTCGTATCAATGATGTACATCCCGGCTATCTTCTTTACCCCTTCCTCTGTACCAATTACCTGTAATGCCGGCCGAATGGTTTCCGCATAATTTTTAGACAAACCGGAAATCATTGCATCAGCATCGCCGGTTTCTACCATCATAGTACCGTAATAGCTCCTTACCCGCATGAGCTTTTTAGCCTCGTAAAGATTTACGCCTTTTCGCTTCCTTTTCTGGAAAAATATTTCACCATAAAAATTCCGCTTATCTTCTGTGTCTTCATTCAGCGGATCTATAATTGGTAAACCTTCCAGATCTATTTGATTCGCATCCGCAATAGCTCTTATTTTCTTCTCATTGCCAAGTAATATTGGATAAGCAATTCCTTCATCATAGCAAATCTGAGCCGCTTTCAATATTTTAATATTATCTGCTTCGCCAAAAACCAGACGTTTAGGATTACCCCTTGCTTTGGAACCAATTACTCTCAACAACTGATTATCAAGCCCCAATCGCTTATTCAGGCTCAATACATAGGCATTCCAATCAGTGATTGGTTTTTGCGCTACCCCGCTTTCCATGGCAGCTTTGGCTACTGCCGGTGCTACCGTACTCAACAATCGAGGATCAAGCGGCTTTGGGATGATATATTCAGGACCAAAGACAATGTTCTTTTGGTTATAGGCAAGATTTACAATATCCGGTACGGGTGATTTTGCCATTTCTGCAAGTGCCATTACAGCAGCCAGTTTCATCGATTCGTTGATTTGTGTTGCCCTTACATCCAAAGCACCTCTGAAAATGTACGGAAATCCCAATACGTTATTAACCTGGTTTGGATAATCAGTTCTTCCGGTTGCCATGATCAGATCTTTGCGGGTAGCTATCGCTACTTCATAAGGTATTTCCGGGTCAGGGTTGGCCATTGCAAAAACAATTGGATACCGCGCCATGCTTTTTACCATCTCCGCGGTTACCACATTGCCCACACTCAGACCAAGAAATACATCGGCATCCTTCATGGCTTTGGCCAATGTCTGCTCTCCTCCTTTTATTGCAAACTTTCTTTTCTCATGGTCCAGATCAGTACGCCCCTGGTGCAACACCCCATCCTTATCAAACAGTATGAAATTTTCGTAACGGGCACCAAGCGAAACATACAGCCTGACACAGGCCATAGCTGCCGCACCCGCACCATTCACTACAAACTTTACCTTATCTATTTTTTTGCGTTGTAGCTCTAGCGCATTGATAAGCGCAGCACTGCTGATGATAGCTGTTCCGTGTTGGTCATCGTGCATGACCGGTATTTTCAACCGTTCACGAAGCATGGTTTCTATTTCAAAACACTCAGGTGCTTTGATGTCTTCCAGGTTGATACCACCAAAAGTAGGTTCCAAGGCTGCTACGATATCTACAAACTTCTTAGGATCCTTTTCATTGATTTCTATGTCAAAAACGTCTATGTCAGCAAATATTTTGAACAATACGCCTTTACCTTCCATGACCGGTTTACTAGCTTCCGGCCCAATATTCCCCAAGCCCAATACAGCAGTACCGTTTGTTATTACGCCAACCAGATTTCCTTTAGCAGTGTAGTTATAAGCTTCTTCTTTATTTGCTGCTATCTCTTTACATGGTTCGGCCACCCCCGGGCTGTAAGCCAGCGACAAATCGCGTTGAGTTTTGGCTTCCTTTGTTGGCACCACTTCTATTTTCCCCGGACGCCCCATAGAGTGATATTGCAATGCCTCTTCTCTCCTTAATTCATTTTTCATACGCACTATAAAGCGGCAAATTACAACAATTGACAAAAAGCAACTTTCTAAGTATCAAATGTTGTCATTTCACTTTGATCGAGTTGAATAATCAGCCATGATAATTTGCCAACTACAAAATGCTAAAATTCTTTCGAAAACTTATTTTCCAATAATTTCTCTTTGAATGTTGATTTGAATGAGTAAGCAAAGGTCAACATAATGGCACGGGTATCAGCTTTTTGGGTTCTAATACTATTAAAATCATTTGAAAAGGTATTGCTGCCACTTTTTAAGGTATTTAAAACGTCCACTATTACTAAACCCAATCTTGAATTTCCCTTTCCCAGTTTTTGCTGAAAACCAAGATCAAAATTATAAACAGGTATTTGATTTCCTTGAGGTGTAGTTTGAGCAGAATTATAATTACCAATTATTTGAAGCTTCCGACGGCTGTCTATAGCAAAATTGTTGATCAGTTTTCCATACCAGTTAAAAGAGTTTTGAATAGCCTCAACAGCAATATTACTACTGTTAAACGATTGCTGAAACAATGTGAAACTTGCATTTAAATCATAAAACCGAGTTGGATTTAATGTGGTAATATTTTCAATACCGTAGCTGTTTGCATTGCCAATATTTACTGGTGAACGCAGTACTATTCCATTTGGTTGGAATTGAGAAAAATTTCTAATTGTATTTTTTGTATTGCGAAAAAAAAGGCTTGAAGAAAGCGTGAAGTTTTTCCATTCGTAATTGTAACCTATTTCAAATGCTTGAATTATTTCAGGCTTTAAGTAAGGATTGCCACTATGAATATTAAGCGCATCTGTTATGTCCACAAATGGATTTAAGTCATCCAAATCTGGTCGGTTAATTCTTTTGGCATAACTTATTTTTAGAAACTGGCTATTGGTAATAAAATAGCTCAAATTGCTTGTAGGGAAAAATTTTAAATATTGGTTGTTAAACTTAGTACTGTTGTTCTGGGTTTCACCTTCGTTATTTACTAGCTCAGCTCGTATGCCGACTTCATATTTCCACCTTGGGCTCTCTTCCTTTCCTATATAAGAATGAAAGAGCAAATAAGTTGCATGTACTTGTTCGTTAAACTTGAATGTATTGGTTGAAGCTGGGTTAATAATGTAAGCGTTACTTATTTTATCAGCAGCTTCGAAATCATTTTTTACATTTCTAAAAGTACCCTTGTAACCGGTTTCTAATATGCCTTTTCTATGAATAGGTATCGCATAATCAACGATTGCATTGTGAACATAAGAATCTTCGTAGTTATGGGTGCTTTGAAAAAATGGGTCTCCAAAGTAACTTTCATTTTCATACAGGTTTTGAGTATTGATGGAGGTATTCTCTCTTCCCTTTTCAAATGAAGATGTGAGATTTGCAGAAAGTGTTTTCCTTGGATTCTTAAATTTTCGGTTATAACCCAATGCAAATTCTGCTAGCTTCTCTCGTATTATTTCCAATGAATGACGCCTATTGCTGGTATTAAATGTTTTATCCTGTTTGGATAGTTTGCTTTTTAAAGTTTCATCATTGTCTTGTCCGACAACATTTCCGATTGCTTCAAAAGAAAAAGCGTTTTTGTCATTTGGAGTAAAATCAATATTTAATTTTAAGTTTTGCAATTGCTCTACTCTTTTATCTTTTCTATCTTGATTTATTAAATAAATATCGGTCAAATTATAGTTGGTTCTATTGGTAACATTGTGTTTTGTACGACCAGCAAATCGATTGTCATAACCAAAACCAACATTCAGTTTTGCTGTTTTGTAGTTCAATATAATTGCATTGGCAGTGCGGCCTCTGGAACCAACACCTGCACCCAATGAAACTGCGCCGTTTGTACCAATTAATTTATTTTTTTTGAGTATTATATTGATGATACCACTTTGAGCATTGGCGTCATATTTTGCCGAAGCATTGTTAATAATTTCAATGCTTTCAATATTGCTCGCAGGTATTTGGTCAATGCTCGAAAATGCTGAATTTCTCCCGTTGATAAGCATTAATGGGGCCTTTCCCCTAAGGGTTATTCCTCCTTCAGCATCCACTGAAACTGTTGGTGTACTTTTGAGAAGGTCCGTAGCCGTACCACCAATTTGGGATATATTGGCAGAAGCGTTCACGATAAACCCCGTAGTTGTTTTTTGAATTAGCTTTTTTTGAGAAGAAACCGTCACCGTTGACAAGGTATTAGTTTCAGGAAGAAGTGAAAGGTTATAAAAATTAAGGTTGCTATTTTCACTTGTTATTTCAAAATCTTGCGTTGTTGGTTGATAACCGATTAATGTTATTTTTAAATGATAGTCACCTAATGGGATGTTGATAAATGAAAAATTACCCGAGGAATCTGTTGTTGCTCGATATAAGGCTTTTGTAGTATCCCGCAATTTTACTATCATCACCGTTGCATATTCAACCGCTTGCTGATGTGCTACCACGTTTCCAATTATTTTTCCGGTGCTTTGTGCATATGTAAAACAACAAAAACAACAAATTAGCAATGATGAAAAAACCTTGCCCATGTAAAATTGATATTTGATAAGATACCTTTTATAAAATAAACTTATAAATTGTAAAAATAAGTAGTCAGATTCGTTAACGACAATATTTATTGAAATGGAATTTTGTTTACCACAAAAAAAGACTGCATAGGCCATATTTGCACGACAATTGCATTATTTGTAAAAATTCCTTTCGCTCAAAAGTTCACTGATCAACCGCATTTACATTTTTTTCCTTTTTTCATAATTCATCGATCTAAATTAGGTTCCTCTTTAATCTTGTCCCCATATTAATTACAAAACCTTTTACCGCCCTATGAAGAAAAGAAATTATAAAAAAAGG
>JANPHE010000023.1:0-16231 GCA_031424295.1 Segetibacter sp.
AACCTCGTCGCAATGACGAGGCAAGCACTTTTGTGCCTACTATATCAAGCCTGGAACAAACATAACTCAATGAGCATAGACAAGAAACTACGAAAAAATTTAATATACGCTTGGCTGAGTTGTTGAGCAAGCCCTAAATAGAGGACTTGCCGGCATACAAACATGAAAAATTTCAAAGGCAGTTTTTGAAAATGTAAGAGGAGATAAACAGGTTGAGTGATTTAATGTATGATGTGATTTTGTTAGTAAGAGCAAACGCAACCCGAACGCCATTTGAGCCAAAAGCAGGAAGCTTGGTTGAATATTGTCAATCCATAGTTAATAACAAATACAACAACATACACCGGCATGAAAGACAGATAAAAATTAATGTAGAAGGGTTAGAAGTGCCGGTTTTGTTTGACAAAAAGTTATTGGGGCATGCTATTGAAAACATTTTGAGTAATGCTTACAAGTATTCCGAGCAAGGTAATCTTGTATTTGATATCAATTATTCAGATGAAAAAGTAGTGCTAAACCTAGCCGATAAAGGCATAGGAATACCCGAAGAAGATTTAAAAAATTTATTTCAGCCTTTTTTTCGTGGTGCAAATACCGCTCAAATTGAAGGTACAGGGCTTGGGTTATCAATAGTAAAAGAATTTATTGAGAAGGATGGCGGCAAAATATCAGTAAATAGTCAATTAAATAAAGGGACAATTGGAAGCGTTATACTACCAATTCAACCTTAGTAATATGCCTAAACGGTTCAGAATACTCGTAATAGAAGACGAGCAAAATATCAGAGAAAACCTTCAAGAACTATTGGAGGCCAAGGGTTATAATATTCGTACAGCTAGCAATGGAAAACAGGGTGTGTTAGATGCCATTGAATTTAGGCCCCATTTGATTTTGTGCGATGTGATGATGCCAAAAATGGACGGATACAAAGTACTTGAGTATATTCGTAAAACATCTATTATACAGAATACGCCATTTATTTTCCTTACTGCCAAAGTTGATAAATCAGATATTAGGCAAGGCATGGAATTAGGGGCTGATGACTATCTGACAAAGCCTTTTACTTACAAAGAACTATTAAAGGCAATAGAAACCCGCTTAGACAGACAGCAGCGTATCATTGGCGAGTTTGCCAAAGTAAAACATGAGCTAGATACCACTGTTTTTGCTACATACTATCATGAATTTAATACACCGCTTCATGGCATTATCGGAGGTTTAAATCTGTTGCTTAGTGCTCGCAGTTCATTTTCTGAAGCACAGATGCAGGAATTAATCAGATCAATTCTAAAATCAGGACTAAGGCTCAATCACTCCCTTGCAAATCTGATGTTGTATGAAGAAATAAAAAGGTCTGAAATTTATCCAGAATTGCAGTCAATGTTTATGAACGGATTATCACCTTCATTTTGGGTGAAAAAGGTAAGTAAAGAGCTGACTAATATGGCAAAGGAAATGTATAATCGTGCTGATGATGTCGTGATTGAGTTGGCTGAGATGGGGGTTCGTTCGCATACCGAATATCTTCAACGCATGGTACTTGAATTGGCCGATAATGCACTTAAGTTTAGCAAGCCTGGTACAAAAGTTTATATCACCGGAAGATCTGAAGGAGAAGATTATCGTATAGAAGTGAAAGATAGCGGGAGAGGCTTTGAGCTGTCAAGTCTTGATGAGATCAACCCATTTAAGCAATTTAATCGCCATAGATTTGAGCAACAAGGCTTAGGTATAGGACTTTACCTTGTGAAACGATTGGTTGGATTTGCGCAGGGCGAACTACAAGTAAATAGTGTAGTAGAAATAGGAACTAAAGTAACTGTGGCCTTACCGCTTTCTAAAGAAATGAAAAATGTACCAGAGTTGACAGGATTAGAACAGGAGGCATGATAAAAGCCAATATACCAAAAGATGGCCGTCGCAATTTTAAGTTGAGACTGCTTTTTGATTTTATAAAAAAGTTTAGTTAGCAGATTCAATGGGATTATCCAATAATACTTCCCCAATTTTTTTGAATCTAAAACGATACCGTTTGTGCATAAAACCATTACCAAAGCACTTAACATTTTTGCATACATTCTTTGAAGATAAATTTTTCAATCCTCCTTATCTTGCCGGCTCAACGGTATGACTGTAAAAATCTTCTTTTCTCGCATTTTCAAAAAATTGCTAAAGTGGTTTCTTTGGGGGTTTGTATTTTCAAATTTGTACTTGGTCATGTGCAAATGGGTAATGCCTCCCATTACTCTTACTCAATTGGGCAGCTTGATAGAAGGTTTTGGACTGAAGCGGGATTATGTAAGTAAAGAGGAAATTGCTTCTAGTGTAAGGTTGGCCGCTATTACAAGCGAAGACCAGCTTTTCCCCGATCACGATGGTTTTGACTGGAAATCTATACAAAAAAGCTTGCAATACAACCCGAATAAAAATAAAAAAGTAGCGGGTGCGGGTGCAAGTACCATTACCCAACAGGTTGCTAAAAATGTGTTTCTATGGCAAGGTAGTGGCATTGGTAAATACATCAGAAAAATACCTGAGGCTTATTATACCAAGATGATAGAATGGGTATGGGGCAAGGAGCGCATATTGGAAGTTTATTTAAATATCGCAGAAATGGGACCCGGTATTTTTGGTATAGAAGCAGCCGCTCAATCTTATTTTAAAAAACCTGCAATAAAATTAACCAGACAAGAATCTGTAACTATCATTGCCTGTTTGCCCAACCCTAAAATCTATACAGTAAAACCAATGTCGAGGTGGGTAAGCTGGAAGTCAAGAAAAATTTTGTTCAACATTCGCTACATAGAAAGTGATCCTGACGTTTCAAGTTTAGTCTATTTAAGAAAAGACAAAAAAGAAAAGTAGTCTCATCAAAGCGGGTAGTTTATTTTCAGAGAACAAATGCTGACCTTCAATCTCCGAACGATGTAGTCGCTTGATGTTGAACGATAATTTGATCTACTGCCGCAATAGCTTCATTCATTCTTTGTTCATTATTACCGCTTATAATTCTGTAAGGAATTTTTTGGTTTTCCAATAGATCTTTGTAGATGTGAAAAAGCTGCTGCCTTGATTCTAATTCAGGATATTCTCGCAAATTATCCTTAACCCATGGCAAATCAATGTTGCATAACAGGTATAAATCTGAATGTTGGTCTGCGAGTTTCTCAAGTATGAAGGAATGACATTTACCAAAAACAAATTCGCTCCATACTTTTATTACATGCATATCGGTATCTACGAAAAGAATTGAGTTCAATGTTTGGGAATTTTCGGATGATTTTGACTTATTTAGCTCCTTAGTATATTTTTCCTCTAAACTTAGTTGCCCTTTGGCAATTTTTAAAAGGTCATCATAATTATAAGAGGGACCTTTTTGTTCAAGATATTGTCGCGCAAATTCTGGACACCACACAGTATTATAATGAGTTGCCAATTGTTGACACAAGGTACTTTTACCCGTACTTTCAGGACCCAAAATGATGACTTTATTTACTTGCATTTTTTGCTTTTTTATACCATGATATCAATCCGGAAATAGCCATTACCAACAGTATCAGAAATTGAAAACTGGTAAATACATAACCTTTCAAAAAGTACAATGGGATGGATGCGATGTTAGTAACAATCCACCAATACCAGCTTTCGACTTTTTTTCTCGCCATCAGCAACATCCCGGTATATGCACTAGCTGAAGCAAATGCATCTGCCGAAGGAATTGCCCCCCGCGCAAAATTGGTTTTTAGAAATAAAAGGGAGAAAAAAATAATGGCATAAAGTGCTGCAAAGAATAGTAGGTAACCAATCCATTCTTTAACTGTGCAAAATTGTATGACTAAAGATTTTCTATTTTGTTTATCATGCCTTGCCCAAAGAATCCATCCATATATACTCATTATTGTATAGAAAAGGTTAACACTTGCTTCTCCTATCAGGTGTCCTTTTAAACTTAGGTATATGTAAAGAATTGTATTTATTAAACCAATAGGGTAAACAAGAATATTCTCCTTTTTCGAAAACCATACACTGATGATGCCCGCTGCCACAGCAATATATTCTAACAACCCAGTTTGAACCAATCCACCAATAAATGCCTGATATATTTCTGTTAAGTTCAATGTTGTTTACATATTTTGAATGACAATTATAATGATAGTTTTTTGTTAAGCAGGTTGTAACCAAACAAAATGTGACTACATTAGCAGCAACAATCTTGAATTATGAAACACATTCTTTCTATTTTGGCATTCTTCTTAGTCTGTTCTTCTGCATTTTCTCAAAAAGAAAAGAAAGAAAAAAAGCCGTCCGGACCCAAGGATGATGGAAAGATAGAGATTGTTTTTATACAGGTGAATGATGTATATGAGATTAGCCCTGTAACAGGAGGAAAAGAAGGAGGCATGGCAAGAGTGGCAACATTAAAAAAGGAGTATCAAATAAACAACCCCAATACATTTCTGGTGATGGCAGGTGATTTTGTAAGTCCATCAGTTTATAACAGTATGGAGTATGGAGGTAAAAAAATAAAGGGTGCTCAAATGATTGACGCCATGAATGCAGCGGGAACAGATATTGCCTGTTTTGGCAATCATGAGTTTGACCTGAAAGAAGATGAATTGCAAGAGCGAATAAATGAGTCTGGTTTTGTTTGGGTAGCGTCCAATGTGATGCATAAGCACGGAGATACCATTGAACCATTTAAAAGGAATAGCATTCGTAGTATCCCATCATTTCCTGAGACACTCATTATGACCGTAGCAGATAGAAATGGAACCAGGGTAAAAATCGGCTTTATTGGTCTCACCATTCCGTCCAATCCTGCGGAATATGTAAGCTATAAAGATCCGCTTGCTACTGCTATACAGTGCTATAATAAAATTAAAGACTCAGTTGATGCCGTCGTAGCCATTACGCACCAGACGTTAGAAGATGATATAAAACTTGCATTACAGTTGCCTAACCTTGCCCTTATAATGGGAGGTCATGAGCATGGAATGGAGTTTGAAAAAATAGGAAAAGTATATATAACGAAAGCGCATGCAAATGCAAGGTCTGCTTTTGTAATAAAAATGGATATTAATAAAAAAAATAAAAAAATAAATGTAGAACCTGTCCTGAAAAAGTTGGATGAGTCTGTTGCCATTGATAGTGGAGCAAACTTTATAGTTCAGAAATGGGCAAAAATTGCAGCTGAAAGTTATGGTACACTTGGATTTAATGCCAATAGAATTGTAATAGCTGAAGGGGATGTTTTGGATGGTCGTGAAACGGAAACCAGAACTTCTGCCACAGGACTTACTCGTATGATTGGGCGTGCAATGGCTTATACTTGTGATAGTGCTGATCTTTCTATTTTCAATTCGGGATCAATTCGAATTGATGATGTGTTGGTACCGCCGGTTTCTGAGTATGATATTATACGTACGCTTCCTTTTGGTGGTGGTATCAGAGAGGTATTAATGAGGGGCAGTTTATTGATTCGTATTTTAGATGCCGGCAGGAGGAACAAGGGGTCGGGAGGCTTTCTGCAAACCATGCCTACCATGTATGATGCAGGATCATCCTTTCTGCTAAACAATAGTCCAATAGGAGCTCATAAAATTTATAGAGTAGCCCTAACCGATTTCTTACTAAGTGGAAAAGAAGCTAACCTTGCTTTTCTCAACGAAAGTAACAAAGACATCGTAAAGATTTTCCCTGCAGCTACAAGTAAAAACGATCCTAAGTTGGATATTAGGACGGCGGTAATTAATTTTTTGGATAACCTTTAAAATCAATCTTCCATTAATTCAAAACAGCAGCATCTTTTTCGGTTTGTATGCTTGTTTCATTTTTTATTCTGGACCAACCGCCTAACACGTTCCGCAGGTTATCTATCCCTTGCCTTTTTAATAAAGATGAGGCAATTACACTCCTATATCCACCAGCACAGTGGATGTACAGATTGTCGGTATCTTCTATATTGGCCATACTGGCAGGATCCGTCATTGTAGACAATGGAATGTTCACAGCAAGTTTTATATGACCGTCACCAAATTCTACTTCTTTTCTTACATCCACAACAACAATCTGGGGGTCAAATTTAATATCAAGGGCAAGTTCATCCGGTTCTACATCCACAATCATATCTACTTGCTCACCACTATTCTTCCATGCTTCAAATCCTCCTTGAAGGTATCCTTCCACTTTCGAAAACCCAACCCTTGCTAGGCGAACAATAGATTCTTTTTCTTTTCCTTCTTCTGTAACCAATAGTATTGGTTTGTCAAATGGTAAAATATTCCCAGCCCATTCTGCAAATTTCCCTTCTAGCCCAATAAAAATAGCGCCTTTTATAAACCCATTTGTAAATACAAGCGCCGTACGAGTATCCAATACAATTATGTCTTCTTGTAGTTTGCTTTTAAATAAAGCTACCGAAATGGCTGTCATTCCTTTTTCTAGAATGCTGTCTAAGCTTTCGTAACCTTCTTTATTTATTTGGGCGTTTACTGGAAAATAGGCAGGAGGAATTACAAGTCCTTCTGTAACAGCTTTAATAAACTCATCAATTGATGGTTGATTGAGCGCATAATTGGTTTGTTTTTGCTCACCGATGGTGCTAAAAGTTGCACTCCCTATATTTTTGCCGCAACTGCTGCCCGGTCCATGCGCGGGATAAACAATTACATCATCAGCCAAAGGGATTATTTTCTTTTGCAGGCTTCCATAAAGCAATGCTGCCATTTCTTCTTTGGTTGTATCTCCACCTATTAGATCCGGCCTTCCTACATCCCCTACAAAAAGAGTATCACCCGTAAATATTGCATGATCTTTTTCCGCCTCATCTTTTAGTAAATAACAAGTACTTTCTATAGTATGTCCCGGAGTGTGTAATACTTCAATTGTTAGTTTTCCTATCGTAAATTTTTCTCTGTCATTTGCTACAGTTACACTGAAATTAGTCTCGGTTTTGGGTCCATAAATAATAGGCGCACCGGTTGCTTGAGAAAGATCAATATGACCACTGACAAAATCAGCATGAAAATGGGTTTCGAAAATATATTTGATAGTAGCCTTGCGCTCATGAGAAAGCTGCAAATAGGATTCTATATCACGCAATGGGTCTATGATGGCAGCTTCTCCTTCACTTTCTATATAGTATGCAGCTTCTGAAAGGCAGTTGGTATATAATTGTTTGATGAACATACTTTCTATTGTTTTGTGCTTTGGAAATTTAAAAAGCAAACATAAAAAAAAGGATGTTCACAATGAACATCCTTTTTTTCGTAATCCTTTTGGAACTATGCAACTAAGTCTTCAACAAACTTATTTACTTCAGCTACTCTTGCGTAATTAACGCTGTAGTAGATGAATTTGCCGTCGCGAACTGTAGATACAATTCCTGCTCTTCTCAAGATAGCAAGATGCTGAGAAGCAACAGATTGTTCTAGTCTCAACTTTACATAAATCTCAGTTACTGTCATCTTTTCGTTCTCATC
Organism: Segetibacter sp.; assembly: GCA_031424295.1. Classification (GTDB taxonomy): domain Bacteria; phylum Bacteroidota; class Bacteroidia; order Chitinophagales; family Chitinophagaceae; genus Segetibacter. Next base: position 7,482 of record JANPHE010000023.1, read on the forward strand.
CAGTAACTTGATCATCTGTTGGCGAAGCTTGTGGTTCATTGAACGTAGCACTAATGCTGCTTTCTTCAGATGCAAAAAATCCAGTTTGATAGAGCTGCTATTCTCTCTGTTTGAGATAGTGATGCTCTGGGTTGCTGTTACCATAATCTACTTGGGGGGTTTTAAAATTCTAACACAAATATATTAACTGTATTAATGTATCAAACAATTTTTACATTAAAATTTAGTTGATTTTGCAAATTTTTTCATAACTCATTAATTAACAGTATAAAATTCTTTAAAATATTCTGGTTCAGAATAGCCTAAATCTACGAAATTATTTTTTTTAAATGCTATTTCTGCAAGTTTTCCTACATTAATGGCACTGTAATTTATTTGTTCTAGCCTTACAGTATCATTTTTTTTTAGTGTTTTATATTTTGAACTCCCACTTCCAAAAAATATTATTTCCTTATTATAGTTATTGAATGCCGAAAAACTATTCTCGTCAAGCAAAAGAGCTTTTGGAGATAAAACTTCATTTAGCTCATAGTCATATATAGCACTAAAAACCTCCATTCTGCGTGCATCAATCATTGGGCAAAAAAGTAGCTCCGATTTTTCAGGCTCCATTTTTTCTATTGCCGCTGCTGCCATTACTTCTAGCGTATTTATAAATATGAGCGGTTTTGATAAGGCATAGCAAAAACCTTTGGCTGTTGAAACGCCCACTCTAAGCCCTGTATAACTACCAGGACCAGAAGTAACAGCAAATGCATCTATATCTGTTAAAGAAATCCCTGACGTGTGCAATATATCAATAATTGACTTATGAACAAAGGATGCATGCTCTTTTTGTTGCTGATGATGTGCGTAGGCTGCCATTTCTCCATCCTTCATCACACAAATGGATGCATTTTCAGTAGCGGTATCTATATTAAGTATGATGGGCAATAGAATATTTTACTTTGTAAAGGAAATAAATTTCTTTCAAAATTTTATATAACAACAATAATTATTTATTGTTTGCTTTACTTTCACAAAAAAATCACACATTTACTTTCAAAATAATCGAAATGAATAAAAAGATAATTAATACAACAAAAGCTCCTGCCCCTATCGGACCCTACAATCAGGCAATTTTGAGCAATAATATGCTTTACATTAGTGGTCAGATAGCATTAGTTGCTGAAACAGGCGAACTGTTAAATGGCGATACTGTTGTTGAAACTCATCAAGTGATGAATAACCTGAATGAAATTCTAAAAGAAGCAGGTATTACATTTGAACATGTGATAAAAACAACCATCTTTTTATCTGACATGAGTTTGTTTGCACAGGTAAATGAAGTTTACGGTTCATATTTTTCAGGTAATTACCCCGCAAGAGAAACTGTGGCAGCCAAGGGATTACCCAAAAATGTGAATGTTGAAATTAGTATGATAGCTACGATAGACTAATATGAAACAAATAGACAATTTAAAATCATTATTTGAAGCCAATAAAGATGGCTGGAATAAAAGAACTACTATTCATAAAACATCAGATTTTTACGATGTGCCATCTTTTTTATCAGGAAAGTCAAGCCTAAACAAATTGGAACTGGAAGAAGTGGGAGACGTAACAGGTAAATCATTGCTACATCTACAATGCCATTTTGGTTTAGATACACTTAGTTGGGCAAGGGAAGGAGCTACTGTAACCGGCGTAGATTTTTCTGAAACTGCTATAAATTATGCAAGAGAACTAAGCCTTGAAAGTAGTATACCCGCAAAGTTTGTCTGTTGCAATGTGTATGATATGAAGCAACATTTGAACCAGCAATTCGACATTGTTTTTACTTCGTATGGGGTCATTGGCTGGCTACCAGATTTGGACAAATGGGCAGAAACTATTTGCCATTTTCTAAAACCGGGAGGTACCTTTTATTTAGCGGAGTTCCATCCGGTCGTTTGGATGATGGATGAAAACTTCGAAAAGGTAAAATATTATTATCACAATGCAGAAACCATCATTGAAAAATCCACAGGAACCTATACTGACCGTTCGGCTGACATAGCTTATGAAGAATATTCATGGAATCATAGCTTAAGCGAAGTTGTAAATGTGCTTATTAATCATGGTTTGCAGATCCAGCATCTGAATGAATTCCCATATTCGTGTTATAATTGTTTCAATAATCTGGAGCAACAACCTGATGGAAATTGGACAATTAAAGGCATGAAACATAAGATTCCGATGATGTATTCGATAAGCGCAATAAAATTGTAATTGAAATTTTGTTTTGAAGTAAGTGGAAACTGAGTAATTTCTTAATTCGTGCATTCATTTATCAGCAAGTAACCATTACTTTTCTTTTCTTTGCAGTCGAAAAAAAACTATCCATGCTTCCCAAATACAAACGGATCCTTCTGAAACTTAGTGGTGAATCTTTAATGGGGGATAAATCCTTCGGATTAGATTCTCAAGTTATCTCTCAATATGCCCAAGACATTAAACGAGTAATAGAGGTAGGTGTTCAGGTTGCCATTGTAATTGGCGGTGGAAATATATACCGTGGAATGAATGAGGCTGAGACCGGCATAGAAAGAGCTCAAGGTGATTATATGGGCATGTTGGCTACCGTTATCAATGGGATGGCCCTTCAGGCCGGGTTAGAAAAGATTGGGGTGTATACCAGACTTCAAAGCGCCATTAAAATGGAGCAGGTAGCAGAGCCTTACATTCGCCGCCGTGCCATCCGTCACCTGGAAAAAGGCAGGGTTGTCATTTTTGGAGCTGGTACAGGAAATCCTTATTTCACTACAGATACAGCGGGTTCGCTGAGAGCTATTGAAATAAAGGCAGATGTTATTTTAAAAGGAACCAGAGTAGATGGGATCTATACAGCAGATCCGGAAAAGGACCCCACTGCAGTTCGATTCGATAAAATTTCTTTTGATGAAGTGATCAAAAAAAATCTGAAAGTGATGGATATGACAGCCTTTACGCTTTGTCAGGAAAATAATTTGCCGATCATCGTTTTTGATATGAATACACCGGGAACCTTACTTCAAGTGGTAGAAGGGATGGATATAGGAACGCTGGTTAGCTAATAAAATGTAAGAAGCGGATACTTTCCGCTTTTTTTATGACCAGTATTTGCAATTAATAGATCAGCGGATTATAAATTTGCACGATGAATCAGCCTCATTCTATAGCCGATATAAGAAAGGATTACATGCTTCGATCTTTAATGGAAGAAGAAGTATTATCCACCCCAATTGACCAATTTACCATTTGGTGGGATGAAGCTTTGGCTAGTAAAATAGAAGAAGTAAATGCCATGACGTTGGCTACAAGCAGTAGCGATGGTTTGCCCTCTGCCAGAATTGTATTGCTGAAAGGATACACAGATGAAGGCTTTATTTTTTTTACCAATTACCTAAGCAGTAAAGGGAAGGCGCTGGAAAAAAATCCAAATGCTGCATTATTGTTTTTTTGGAAGGAATTGGAACGGCAGGTAAGAATTGAGGGAACTGTAGAAAAAATTTCTGAAACAGAAAGCGAAGATTACTTCTTATCTCGTCCTTCGGGTAGCAGGATTGGTGCCTGGGCATCCCCGCAAAGCGAATCAATAGCCGGGAGACACATTATAGAAGCAAATGTGGAGCATTATAGCAAACAGTTTGAAGGTGGTCATATCCCTCGTCCACCACATTGGGGCGGCTATATTGTAAAACCTTTAAGCATAGAATTTTGGCAGGGACGGAGCAACAGACTGCACGACCGCATTTTATATTCTAAAGCAGGAAAAGTATGGAAAATTAAAAGATTGGCACCTTAAACAATCAAAAAGGCTGATTGAATGTCAATCAACCTTTCTATAGTAAATTAAGCTTCTTTTTTTTCTGTAACAGGTTTTGCTTTGGCTACTCTTGCCGGACGGATTTTGCCAAAAGAACCTTTGAAAATTTTACCTTTTTTTGTTTTTTTATCACCTCTACCCATACAATGTTTTTTTATTTTATGACCGGCAAAACTAATGTAAAAAAATGGCTTTTGTATGCTAATATTAGATTTTAGCGGAAAGCTCTTTGCCCGCTTTAAATTTTGCCACCTTTTTTGCCTTTATTTTAATGACCTGATTGGTCTTTGGATTGCGTCCGGCACGTGCGGCTCTTTTTACAACTGTAAATGTACCAAAGCCAACGAGAGTCACTTTTCCGCCACTTTTTAGGGTTTTGGTTACGGTATCAATAAATGAATTGATGACAGCATTTGCCTGTACTTTGGTAACCTCAGCATTTTCAGAAAGAATAGCAATTAGTTCGGCTTTGTTCATGTTTCTATTTTTTTAGTATTTTAAGAGGCACAAAATTATCTGCTTTTCTTAATTGGCAAAACATTTCGCATCATTTATTATTTTTATGAATAAAAGTGGTTTATTTATTAAATGCCTTACCCTGTTTTCTAAAAATATTTCCTTTTAGTGGTTTTTGTGAAGGCAGAAATGGTTTTTGAGAAGACAGAAACTGTTTTAGAGCAGGCAGAAACTGTTTTAGAGCAGGCAGAAATAAATTATGGGCAGACGGATTTGCTTTTTAGGAAGGCGGATGCTAAAAATGGAAAGGCGAATGCGGGAAATGGAAAGGCTGACCCCTCCTAAAATTACTTGACACATTTTGAGGTTAAATCGAAATGATTGTTTGTGTCCGCGTGGAACCTCCTAAAAGGAACCCCGGGCTTTCTACCAAATTCTGGGTCTATGGCTGCCACCTGAGGCTTGGAACAAAAACCCAAAAAGAAGAAAAACATGGAATCCAACCCCAGCTTAATCGAATGTCTTTACTATTTTCTTTCGGCCTCAAAAGTGGTATATCAAGTATGAACCGAGCACATCGGTGCTACCTCATTATATTAAACTGCTTCCTTGCAATTATTCCTTCTTTTGCGTCTTTCACAACGATGATATAAGATCCTGCCGGCAAGCTGCTGATATTAACTGCGTTGCTTGCCAATGAAAGCCTGAAACCTAAAACCTTTAAACCGTTTTCATTGATGATCTCAGCCTGAGGTGCGGTGTATTGCTTCGCAAGCAAGATAGACAAGGTGGAACTAGCCGGGTTTGGAAAAATGGTAATATCCGTTTTGCGGTCCCATTGCAGTATTTCAACCTTGCTGTAAACAGTTTTGCCCACTTCTACAATGCGCAATCTGTAATACCATGTGCCTGCGTGGGGGATGCTTTTATCTGACATCCTATATTCTTGTACAACAGTCATGTTGCGTGAAGCAACTTCTCCTACAGTTACTATTTCATCAAACGAAGCAGATGAAGATCGTTCTACTACATATTTCACAATACCCAATTCGGACGCTGTCACCCATAACAGTTCTGCATGTTCACCCTGTTTCATTGCTTTAAATGAAAGTAGTTTCACCGGTAGGGTGCAGGTAGTTGAAGAAGTGTTTGCATAAGACATAGCAATTGTCCGGCGGCCATTGCCCATAGCGCCTAGAGTGGCACGAACAGCAAACCAGTTAGTACCGGAACCCAACCCGCTGACTGTTGCCTCTGTTGCAGTAGTTGAGGTCACTAATTCCATAAACTTGGTCCCAAGAACAAATACATCGTACCCAGCCGCATTCATTACGGGACTCCATGTAATTTTTGTAGTACCCGCACATTCGGCCGAAAATGCAATATTTGTAGGTACAGGTAATATAGTAAAATTGGTGTCGCTGTTGTCAAAGAAGCCTCCACGGCTTACCCTCACAAGCGCTTTGTTTGTTATAGTGTTTGGAACGGTCCAGTCGTAATGCCGTGTTGTTCCTGAAACAAACGATGAAAGGTTAGTCCAGTTTGCCCCTTCATCGGCAGAGTAATCCACGCTAAAATTTCCAATCGTTTCTGTTGCATCCCAACGGATCCGCTGGATTTCATTGGGCACAAAAGATTCTCCCCCAAAGGGGTGCACCACCTTAATATCGTTGCTATAAAGGAATTCGTAAATAACATAATAAGCTTGCGGTCCCTGCGGAATGGCAGCACCTGAAACTTTTAACGTATAAGTGCCGGCTATGGGATTAGTCATCTGTACCTGTTCTACGTTGTTGAGGGTATCCTGTCCCAATGTTGCCGGAGCGCTGCAGGAAAAAGATGATGGAACCGGCCCCGCATTTAACTTCCAAGGCAATTGAATTAACCCTGCCTGGATAGGTTCTACCCAGCAATCTATATCATTCACCAAGCTTTTGGCAGCACCTACGGTGGCTTCTTTGTCTACCCAATACACCATTACTTTTACTGTTTCCACACCTGCAGGTATCACAATGTCGTGCGTATTCAAGTCCCCTTGCGAAATAATTCCCTGTAAAAACCTGCCATTTTCAATACACTCAACGGCACGACGGGAGTTCACCCGACCCCAACCATAGGTGAAATCGGGGCCAGGCTGCCCGAGGTCGTCTGCAGTATTCAGCATGATTGCTTTGATCAATCCACTGTTTGGATCTGTACCTCCATTCAACTGTTTGTAGGCCTGAAAAAGTACTGCAAGCGTTCCAGCTACAGCAGGAGACGCCATTGAAGTACCAGAAAAGGCAGCAAATGTATTGCCTGGCTGTGTCGAATTAACAAATGAACCTACAGCAGCAATGTCGGGTTTTAATCTACCGTCGGGTAGGGGCCCTTTGCTGCTGGAAGAAGATATGAGATCTGATTTGCTAAGGTTGGCAACGGCCAATACATTTTTACCGGCTTTAAACCCACCGGTAATGGTTGCCCATCCGCCGCTTAACCCGCCGCAGGTGCTGGTGCCAGAATTGCCGCAGGAATGCACATGCATGAGCGAAGGGTAGGTTCTTACCTGTAGGTCACTTGTTCTTGCGTCGGACGTATATCCTGAATTGCAGGTCTGACCAAGTGAATGATTGGAAATGCGTACAAGGTTGGTGGTATATAGGGCAGGGAAAAGGTAAAAATCATTATAGCTGTCATAAATCCTTAGGGTAGCTCCAGGAGCTTGTCCGCGGATGACAGGGTTAAAATTGCCTGCTCCAAAAATAATACCAGCAACATGGTCGGCGTGTGTGCCTGAGGTTGGCGTTGCGTTGATTCCAATTCGTCCGGTAAAATCAATGTGTTCGCCCACATACCCATCATCACCTAAGGCTATTACTACACCGCTGCCATTCAGTCGCCTGCCGCCTGCATAATTATCACCGGTCAGCAACACATTATTTCTGTGGTCGGTTACGCCCTGCTCATCTTCAAGAACAGGGGGTGCGCCAATGGGTTCAATGTACTGCACAAGCGGGTGTGATGCTAGTCTATGTATGTTGGATACACTTACCAATATACGTAGCGCATCCAACTCTTTATCGGCTTCTCTTGTAAACGAAACTTCCGCGGCTGCTAACGCGGCTGCCACTTCGTTTTTAGTAAAGGCAGGGGTAAAGCTGACAGTTACCAACCGCATTGAATCATTCGACACTGCCCATGGAATGTCATTGGGTTGGTATATCAACGGGTCTATTTTATAATGTGGTAACGGCCGTGTAACAGCATAAACCTTATAGCTCTTTAGCTGCTCAAAATTGTAAGCCGCAGGGAATGAAGCTACGAAAGTGTTTTTTGGCAAATAGTCGAACAAACTAACACCGGTGGCAGCAAGGCGGGTTTTATCAGCCTCACTTGGTAGATTATTAAACTGCAGCCATAGATAGTACTTTCCCTGGTATAGACAAGGACTAAAAAAGGCAGGATCATTAGCTGGATTGCGTGAAGACTCAACATTCAGAAAAGTGCCTGTACGCAGTTGGGCAGCAACCTGGCAATAAACTGTTGAAAAAGAGCACAACGAAAGCACAACGAAAGTAATCAGGCGAAGCATAAATAAAAGTTATTGGTAAACGGATTGTTTTTAGAAAACCTGTAAATAACACATGGTTATCTATGTTTTGTAAAGAAAAGATTTAAAATTTATATTCAAAACAAATTTCTTTGTACTGTCGGAGGGCAATGTCATTAAGTTAAAAAAAATGTAGGAAAGTGTTTTAGTTAATCGTTTTGAGGTGGTGCATCTTAAAACAAACGGTAGACAATGTTCGATATAAAAATCATTGCCTGGCAGCGAAACTGGGAAATGGGTTGAGCATTTGGAAGATTATGAGTACAGCATTGCTAGGTATTATGTAAAAAACAAGTTGGATGGTTTTGTACTGATACATTTTGAAGAACTTTACTATTATGGGTTATCTAAGCCGGCGTCTTTAGTAAGCGCACAGGGCTTGGAAAGAATACCCCATCCGGACAAAAAATTATTAGCAACGGTAAGCGTTTTATGCCAGCCTTCAAGCGCATTCGGGCAGGGCTATTGAAATCCTTATACGATTGAAGAAAATATAGAAATAAGCATCTTGGATTAAGATTGAACTTAATTACTACTTTTTATATCAGACGAAGCGATTTTAAAAAACGACTGAGGTTGTATAAGAGGCATAATTTACCGTTTATAAAAAAATCCAACCCTTTATTAAACAAAAAGATAAAGGAATACATATTCGATATAAATTTGGCAATCAATCAAAAAGTATATTGGTATTTTATCTTATTCAAAAATCAAATAAAAAAAATGAAAACAACTATTTCAAAATTCTTACTATTAGTAGTTTTTGGTTTATCGTCATTTATCGCAAAGGCACAAACTGCCGACGAAATTATTGATAAATATATTGCCGAAATTGGTGGCAAAGAAAAATGGAGACAAGTAAAGTCGATGGTTATA
>JANPHE010000024.1:0-10678 GCA_031424295.1 Segetibacter sp.
GCACATCGTCCAAAGCATCAGCCAACAAACTGCGCCTTTCATTTAGCCTGTTTAGTTCATCCAACTTTTTTAACCGCTCGCCAATAGGTGGGTTAGGTTCAGAAATGTTTTGAGGTGGGTCAACCTTTTTTTCATCAGCGGCTGAAGATGCCACTTTCAAACCTTCCATTTTAGTGTGCCCGTTTTTAGGGGTTTGCTCAATACTTTTTTGAGCAATAGTTTTAACTAAAGACATAATAAAAATTACCAGTGTTTATAGAGGTGGTGCCCCTCTTTTAATACTTTAAAATTACGAAAATCAATTGAAATAAACAAGCATTTTTTGAATTTATTTTGACTTATTTTATTGGTATTCAGTTAATTACGTCATCACATTTTCTTTTTCTTTAAAAAAGTCTCACCACAACTGCCGCCCGCACTATGCGCCAAAGTTGAACGCCTCAACAACAGGTAGGCATATATGAAAACGCTCCCTATGCCGGCGAAGCCACCATTTTCCCTTAAGGCTTTCACACAAAATGTATATGTCCCCTATAACTAATAAAGAATAGCCCCTATCGGGTAATCAACTTACGATAAAGGATGCGCCTTATAAACTAGAAAAATTATGAGAAGTAATAGCAACAAAAGAGGAGATAGTAACTCCCTATGGCAGTATACAATTATCCATTGAAGCAAATAAAAATAAAAGAGTAGGAAGAAAAAAATCGTGTTAGGGATTGAAGTGGTTAGCCCGGAGCAAAGCGAGGACTATGAACGAAAAGCCCGACCGACGAAGGAGGAAACACCCTAATCTACTCCTATACATAGCTCCAATAAATAACCTATACTTAAAAACAAGAACAGATCAAATTTCCTCAAACACTGTATCTATGTCAGGTAAATCCTTCATAAATTTATTCAGATCAATTTTCTTCTGTCGTTTCTCATTAATCCTTGACAACAACTCCACCATTTGCGTCTTAGTAATTTTTGGAGCACCCAACAGAGAAGGATCAAATACAGCCTCAATAGTATGACCTTCAAATAATGGATAATCAGCAGTTTCCTCATCTGGTAACAATTTCAGCAATAAAGCCCTATTCTTTTCAAGCGCTGCGTACGCCTTCATATCCGACACTTCCTCAGCCTTGCGCAGCATCCGACGATTGTTTTCTAATTGTAGGTGCAATTCAAACCTTTTATTGAAATTAACATCAAAAGCAAAAACCTCTTTAGTAGAACGCAAATCCTCATATGCCTGGCTAATATCCACCCGGTAAGTATTAACCACCATATTCACAACCTCGGTATTAGTAAATCGCTGAGAAACCATCTGGTTATAAATAAACTGATATTTCTCCAGCTTCTTTTTTTGTGTACCTGTAAGAGTTATAGTACCCGATTTAGCAGACAAATACTTTTGTATCATTTGCCAATCGCGGGTTTTTGCCAATATCGTTTCACAAGCTGTCTCGACTTCTTTAACACGTTGATTAATTAGCTGCATGATCTTTTTTTTCATTGAAGATGAAATGTCAACTACAACAATAACATATTAAGTGAGGGCACAAAAGGACAAAACGAATGCAGCAAAAAGAATACATTTCTACAATGAAACAGCCTGCTTACGCAATTGCTGAATAAGCCAATTGGAAGCTTGTTCTAAAGAACTATTTAATTCCACCGGGTCATTGCCCCAGCTATCCAGTACATCAATTTTAAAACCTGCAGCATTCGGCGTCGCAATAACCTTAGCCACAAATCTTGGCTCCAATAAATGGACTAAAAAAGGCCCTTCACTTTTAGTGTCAGCGGGATTACTGAATATAAATCGAGGATAAAGTCTAGGCATAAAATTAAACCCATTTTAATCAGGTGGTGCTCCTGTGGTTTGATCAATATGGTTGAGAATTATCAAAAGAAAGGAAAAAATAAATACGGGAATTGTTTAGGAATATTTTTACCAAATAAAAAGGGTCAATGATGTAATTCAATTTTTTTGTTGGTGAACGATAAAAATAAAGTGTTTTAACAAACAATTTTGGAAATGTTTACCCTATGTTTACCCCGAAATTAAAAAAGCCTCGTAAATCATTGATTTACAAGGCTTTTTGTTTTGTTTTTGTGATCCCGCTGGGACTCGAACCCAGGGCCCATACATTAAAAGTGTATTGCTCTACCAACTGAGCTACAAGATCATTATCACTTTCGTGACTACCCATTTTGATTTGGGAGTGCAAAAATAGGCTCATCTACTATACCACCCAAATTTTTGAAAAACAATTTTAAAGATATAGAGATATTCCATACACTTTTATATGTTAATGCACTCACTTACATTTGCCACAATCAACTTTCAGTCATGTCTTTCTTCTCTGAAAAAGTAGTCATCGTAACAGGCGGAAGCGATGGAATAGGTAAAGGATTGGTGGAATTGCTGCTAAAAGAAGGTGCTAAAGTGGCTACCTGCGGACGCAACTATGAAAAACTTTATGAACTTCAGAAAATTAATGCGGGAAGACCTTTGCTGATAGAGTCTGCGGATGTAAGTAAAGAAGAAGATTGTCAAAAATTTATCAATAACGTCGTAAAAGAATTTGGCACCATTCACATTTTGATAAACAATGCCGGCATATCGATGAGGGCTTTGTTTAAAGATGTGGAATTGCAGACTTTGCACTCATTAATGAATGTAAATTTTTGGGGTACTGTGTACTGTACCAAATTTGCTTTGCCTGAGATACAAAAAAACAAAGGAACCATAGTTGGTATATCATCTATTGCAGGTATAAGAGGCTTACCGGGTAGAACAGGCTATAGTGCCAGCAAATTTGCAGTTACAGGATTTTTGGAAGCACTAAGATCTGAAATGATTGATGATGAAGTAAACATCATGTGGGTTAGTCCGGGTTTTACTTCAAGCAATATAAGAAATGTAGCTTTGGATAAAAACGCAAGACCACAAAAAGAAAACCCGATGGATGAAGATAAAATGATGAGTGCTCAGGAATGTGCCACATACATTTTGAAAGCCATAGAAAAACGGAGGCGGACAAAAGTGATGACGGTATTGGGACTAAGAACTGCATTGCTTAGTAAATTTTTTCCTTCGCTGACAGATAAGCTCATTCGAAAATTTTATTTCAAAAACGGTGAACTGATAAAATAATTTCTACCATACTGTATTCCTAATAAAAAAGTGGGATACAAAAAGAATAGAATAACAACCATGGCTATCATAACATTGACAACTGATATTGGACAGCAGGACTACCTTGTCGCAGCTGTAAAAGGGCAGTTGTTGAGTGTAAATGAATCGATCAACATTGTAGATATTACACACCAGCTTTCATCATTCAACTATCCCCAAGCTGCTTATTTTTGCGACAGTTCATTCAGATATTTTCCCAAAGGCACATTCCATATAGTGCTGGTCAACCTATTTGATGAACAACCAAATCACATGCTTTTGGCTTATCACAATGGTCAATACATAGCCTGCGCAGACAATGGATTGCTAACGATGATAATTGATGGGCACCCGGATAAAGTAGTTAGTTTACCGCTTCCGGAAAATGAAAATCCAACTACATTGGTGTGTACTCAGGTTATTGTAAACGCCATTTACAAAATAATATCTGGCAAAGAAATGATAACCATTGGTGATCCCAAAGTTGATATCGTTGAAAAAATCAGGCTTAAATATGTAAACAGCCCAACTACAATGGAAGGGCAGATTTTGTATATAGATAATTTTGAAAACGTTATTGTAAACATTACCAAAACAGATTTTGAAAGAGAGCGAATTGGCAGAAAATTCAAAATAGTATTCAAGCGAGATGAAGTGATAGATGCCATCAGCAAAACGTATGCTTGTGTTCCTCATGGCGAAAAAGTGGCTTTCTTTAATTCTTCCGGCTATCTAGAAATTGCTATAAACAAAGGCAATGCTGCAGGATTATTTGGTCTAAAAGGCTATTCAGATATTATGCAGAAGCAAACCATTGGTTTGCAGAAAAATTGGTTTTATCAAACCGTAAAAATCTTTTTTGAATAATGCTCATCAGGATAGTTAAAATGACCTTTAGAGAAGATGCCATTACTTACTTCAAAACTTTTTTCGACGAAAGAAAGGAGAAGATAAGAAAGTTTGATGGATGCAAACATCTTGAACTATGGCAAGATGCAGTTCATAAAAATATTTTCTTTACTTATAGCCTTTGGGACAATGAAGAAGCACTCTCCCACTATCGAAATTCTACTTTTTTTAAAGATACCTGGACACAAACCAAACAACTGTTTGAAGCCAAAGCTGAGGCTTATTCTATAAACCAGCTTGTTGTATTGCCATAAAGGTTATTAATTTACACTCTTTATGAAATTACTTCTTAAATCACTTCAGTGGATTTATTGTATTTATGCGCTATCCATATTCATTGCTTTAATATTTATTGCGTTGCCATTTGTTATCATCGCTTCTTTTTTTGGAGAAGTAAAAGGCGGCAATTTCATATACAAAATTTGTAGTACATGGGGATTTATTTGGTATTTTTTGGTGGGTATAAGGCATAAAAACATTTACGAAAGTCCACACGATCCAACCAAACATTACATATTTGTTGCCAATCATTGTTCTTATATGGACATTCCGCCCGCTGTAATGGCTGTAAGGCAACCAATTAGGGTTTTGGGGAAATATGAATCTTCCAAAATCCCAATTTTTGGTTATATCTATGGAAAAGCTGTCATTTTGGTTGATCGAAGCAATGCAGAAAGAAGGGCACAAAGCGTTAGAAAACTTACAGATTTCATCAAAAAAAATATTTCCATTTTCATTTTTCCCGAAGGAACCTTTAATATTACCCCTGCTCCTTTAAAAAGTTTTTATGATGGTGCATTCAGAATAGCTATAGAAACATCCACCAGTATTAAACCTGTTTTATTTGTAGACACATTGGAAAGATTGCATTTCAAAAGCTTATTTAGCCTTACGCCCGGTAAATGCCGTTGTGTATTTTTAGAAGAGGTTCCGGTGGCAGGTTATACCATGGATGATATTGCGGCTTTAAAACAAATCGTTTACAACAGAATGGATGCCGGAATGCGACGATATCGGAAATATGAATAAATCTTTAAGCAAAGATTAATAACTCTTATTTACTTTGCAATCGTCATGCAAGCCCTCTCTCCCACCTCTTCAGATTGCCTTTATGCAGAAGTGATCATTCCACTTGCATTGCCCATGAATTATACATGGGCAATTCCCAACCGATTTCAACATATAGTACAATCAGGATCCAGAGTAGAAGTAGCACTGCGAAACAAAAGATATTCAGGTATTATTAAAACACTTCATACCGATAAACCATCGGCATTTGAACCCAAGGAAATATTGAATGTGTTAGATGAACAGCCGCTCATTTTTAAACATCAATTGCAACTATGGCAATGGATGGCTAACTACTACATGTGCAGCGAAGGAGAAGTAATGCAGGCAGCATTGCCATCGCATCTGAAATTGTCAAGCGAAAGTATTTTGGCTTTTAACGAAGAATATGGCGACGACTTTTCTGATCTGGACGGAGAAGAATACCTTGTAGCAGAAGCATTGCTGATAAAAAAGGAATTAAAGTTGAGTGAAGTTCAGCAGATCCTCGATTCTTCGCATGTATATCCGGTCATCAAACGCCTGATAGAAAAGAAAGTGTGCATAGTGTGGGAAGCGCTGAAGCAAACCTATAAGCCACGAATGGAAACCTATGTACAACTGGATCCACAATATCACAACGAAGAGAACCTGGCTTTGCTGCTCAATGACTGGAGTAAAAATAAAGCTCCCAAACAACTGGAATTGCTATTGGCCTATCTGCACATCATAAAAACAGTAGGCGAAGTATCGCAAACGGAACTGCTCAAAAAAGCAAACGCATCTACTGCTCAACTCAAAGGACTCGCAGAGAAAAACATCCTCAGACTGGAAAAAAGGTCTGTGGATCGATTGCCTACTTTGCCAAAAGACATTAAGATTGATTTTGAACTTTCCGAAGCACAATTACTTGCTGCTGATAGCATTGTTGCCATTCTTCAGGAAAAGCAAGTCTGTCTTTTGCATGGCATCACCTCCAGCGGCAAAACCCAATTATACATCAAACTGATTGAGCAATACATCAAAGAAGGAAAACAGGTTTTGTATATGCTTCCGGAGATTGCGCTGACAGCACAGATTATCCGAAGGCTACAGAAATTTTTTGGCGGCTATATAGCTATTTATCATTCTAAATTTAATCCCAATGAACGAGTTGAGATTTGGAACAAAATAAAATCAGGAGAAACAAAAGTTGTACTCGGTGCTCGCTCATCATTATTTCTTCCTTTCAAAGATTTGGGGTTGGTTATAATAGATGAAGAACACGATGCATCCTATAAACAACAGGATCCTGCACCCCGCTATCAAGGCAGAGATGCGGCCATTTATTATGCATCGTTGTTTAATGCAAAAGTTGTCTTGGGCAGTGCAACGCCTTCTATAGAAACTTATTACAATGCAGAAAGCGGTAAGTATGGTTTGGTAAAATTGAATGAACGGTTTGGTGCAGTACAGATGCCCTTAATTCAGATTGTAGATGTAAAAACGATTATTACGCAAATCAAAGAGAAAGTCATTTTATCGCCTCAGCTTTCGGAGGCCATTGCACATTCTTTGCTTCATAAAAAACAAATAATCCTTTTTCAAAACCGCCGGGGTTACTCACCATATCAGTTATGTGGCACTTGTGGATGGATACCCCAATGCGAACATTGCGACATATCACTCACATATCACAAAGCAAAAAACAAGTTGCAATGTCATTATTGCGGCAGCACTTATCCTTTGGTTATTACATGCGCTGCATGCGGCAGCCACAATTTCATTCAGCGAAACTTTGGTACAGAAAAGATTGAAGAAGCGCTGGTTGAAACTTTTCCTGAAGCCCGCATTGCCAGGATGGATTATGACAGCATACGGGGCAAGCATGATCACGATGCATTGATTAAGGTATTTGAGCAACAAAAACTGGATATCCTGGTGGGTACGCAAATGGTGGTAAAGGGATTGGATTTTGAACATGTGAACCTTGTAGGAATAACGGATGCCGATGCTATCCTGAATTTCACTGATTTCAGGGTAAATGAAAGAGCGTTTCAACTGATGGAACAAGTAAGCGGAAGATCAGGCCGCAGAGCAGAACAAGGAAAAGTTATTATACAAGTGAGTAATGTACACCATCCGGTTTTGCAATTTGTGCAGCAGCACAACTACGAGGACTTTTTTAAATTTGAAATAGACAACAGGCAACAGTTTTTTTATCCGCCATTCTCAAGGGTTATTCACCTTATTTTTAAACATAAACTAAAAGAAACTGCTGAAGAAGCAGCTCATATCATCAGCAGATTTCTAGCTCCGAAATATGGCAACTATCTCAGTGGCCCGGCAGAACCACCGGTAAGCCGGGTCCGCAATCAGTACATCATAGAATTGCTGCTAAAACTGCCCAAGGATGCCCATTTTATCAGACAATGCAAAGATGATATTCTAGATCAGATAGCCATTATTCAAAGCAATAAGCGGTACCGGAATGTGCAGATTATTCCGGATGTGGATGCGGTGTAAATGAATTGTACAATAAAGCACCTTTTAATCATTTTAAATAGGAAAACAATAAGAAAAATGGGGTTTACTTCTTTTCCAATACCCACTTCTTCCTATCTTTCACAAGAAATTTAATAAACAAAAAAAAGTGCGTATGCAAAACAGCGAAGGAAACCTGATTCAAAAAGCTGAATTCAATTCTGCACTCAAAGTGTACATCTTATTATATGTTGCCTTTTTTATGGTACTCTCAGTTATAGGTATTCCGTTGGCCATTGTTTGGCTTTGTGGTGTAGGTCAATGGTATTCCCGTCACTATTTCCATAAACTAGAGTGCGTATTAACCGATAACAATCTTAGATTTAAAAAAGGAATTATTGTACAGTTTGAGAAGACGATACCATTGGAAAACATTCAGGACATTTCCTTTATTGAAGGTCCCTTGTTGAGGCATTTTAACCTGGCTGTGCTTCGTGTTGAAACTGCAGGCGGGTCTGCACATCAAATGAACCAAATGAGCTTGGTTGGCATTATTGGTGCTCAGGAATTTCGGTTGAAAGTTATGGAACAAAGAAATTTAATCAAACAAAAACACAGTGGACAGAATGATGCAAATGTTTTCATTGAAATAAAAGACAGTCTTCTGAGAATTGAAGAACTATTAAAGAAAAAAAATTTGGAGTGAGGAATAAAATCCTATGTTAAAAATCCTGCAACTTTTAATTATTAGTGAATTATATTTTTCATATAGCACACGAGTAAATTTTGGTCAATACAGCTAAGCATACTAAAAATAAATTCAAGACTTTATGGATACACTTTCACCAAACATTTTTGTAAAAGATATTAATGAAACCATTGCTTTTTACAAGCTTCTGGGATTTAACGTTGTAACTACTGTGCCGGAGAATGGTGACTTTGTATGGGCTATGATGGTCTGTGGCAAAGTAACTTTTATGTTTCAAACTTTTGAAAGCTTAGGTGCCGATTTGACCTCAATATCAAGACAAAGCGGAGGATCGTTGTTATTTTATATTCAAACGAAAGCCATCCGAACACTATTCGATAAAATAAAAGCGGATGTAACGGTTGTAAAGGGGCTTGAAAAAACTTTTTATGGCGCTACAGAGTTTTCAATTCTAGATAATAATGGCTTTACACTCACCTTTGCAGAAGATGAATGACATTTTGAAAAATGACAAGGTTGCATTAAAAAAGAGGTATAAAAAAAAGTACCTGTTCGTCTAAGTGTTCCAAAAGACATCTTAAAGTAAAGCTATATGCAGTTCTCCGAAATAAGTGCGGGACAGAGAGGCGGAAGGCAACCCAAAGAGTGATTGAATAGCACCGCGATAGATTTTTGTACAATGCTGTCGGGCAACATTGAATTGGAACTGGTTAAAATTCTACCAGTCGCAACTTGGCCCGACTTTTTTTCTGGAGACCAGAATTTCATGAAAAATCGAAGTGAACCTTCGTAACACTCGATTAGCAGAGAAACCATAGCTTTTGCTAGACAACTAGCCGTTTCGACACTTCATCAACTGTTCTCCGCGCTGGCTGATCAGCTTCTTTACACGTACATGATACTGTTCTCACAGCATCTTTATCTGAACCTTCAGTACCATGTCTTTTGAACAAAGCACCTTCAGGTCTATCAACATCTATGCAGCATTGAGAAGAAATATTTTTATTCCCTTCATTCGTGACATACCCCCACCAGGACAAAAATGTTTAATTAAAAAAAATGACCAATCAAATGATTGGTCATTTTTCATTATCATTATACAATAATGTACAATTGATGTAAACTAGTATCTTGCTAACAACAGTTTATAATTCATTCCAAAATTATTATCCCAATATTCTGTTCCGTTTACGTTATAAGAGAGTGCGTACTCCACTCTGCTTGCGCTTATTGGTTTTATTGAAATAGTAGTTCTCCATCTTTCTATTCCAAAAATGTTTGGACTAATGATGCTAGAACCACTACCTATTGCATAATTGTAAGTAAACTGTAACGGCGCCTTATTTACAGTTTTCCATCCGTCGGTAGTGTACACAACATTTACCTTTTTATCATAAGCCAAATTACGAATGTCAACTACCACATTAAAAGTAGATGATGTAGCATTTGGGTAATATGCAAAATAGCTGTCTTTTGTATCATTGCTTATGTGCAATCCGGGCTGAAGATACATCCCATCACTTTGTCCCATTTTATAATTGGTTCCGCTATTGTTGTCCCAAAATACCTGCCCGTTTACTTCATACCTGATGGCAAATTCATTTCCTAACTGTGGTGGTTGAACAGTTGACCCAAAATTGGTTGATAAATCCATTTCCAACACCCACATTTCAGCATTGTTTCCTATGTTTTTCTGATAAGCTAAAGCAAAATCTTTCCAACTGCCATCCTGCAGTTTATGATGAACAAATACTTTTTTATTAAACCCAAGGTTGGATAATTCTACATAAAAAAACCGCTTAATGCTAGAAGCACCATGATATACATAACCATTGGATGACCATGCTTTGTATAGCTTTACTTTTTCCTGTGTATTCAACCTGCCTGCTACTGTTATGCTTTCAGAAACTGACTTATCTATTACCGGAACGAATGGGATATCTTTCTTGCATGAAGCAAAAGCAATTAAAGCAAATAATACCGGTAATAATGTTTTCATTTTGTATAATTTAGAATGCGAAAGTAGGCGCTAATGTGTAAAATTTACACATTGTGGATAAATATTAAAAATCTACATCGTTTTGGTTGCAAACAAGAGAAGATGAAGCATGCGGATAATGATGGTAAAGATAGCTTCGGCCTCCTTGCCTGTTGTCCCAAAGTATCATGCCTTTAGTTTTAAATAATGGAGGTTCGTAATTGCAAAATTTTTCGCCGTGGATAGTTTTCTTCACCCACCACATCTTCCCTCATGTCTGATAATGAGTAAGAAATCTCACTCATTTTTTTCCCAAAATAAAAAGATGCAAAAGAATACTTAAAACTTTACAGCTATTCGTAAATACTAGATTCTACCGGGTTGTTGTGTATATTTTCAA
>JANPHE010000025.1:0-4439 GCA_031424295.1 Segetibacter sp.
GATGATGTTTGGCTTAATGGCAGACAAACCCAAAACAAATGAATGAGA
Organism: Segetibacter sp.; assembly: GCA_031424295.1. Taxonomy (GTDB): domain Bacteria; phylum Bacteroidota; class Bacteroidia; order Chitinophagales; family Chitinophagaceae; genus Segetibacter. The sequence continues at coordinate 49 of JANPHE010000025.1, forward strand.
AATATGCAACTGCACATCTTCGGAAAAGGAGTGGTGCGAACCGCTAACAGCAGCTACCCAAAAGGTGGGGATGGATTAACTAATAATCAAAGTTCAATAGACATTTGGTACATGGCGTGATCCGCTATCTTAATGAGCTGATAAGCGATGCATAAAGAACAAATACAAGATAAGATGCATAGCATGGATATATGAAAAGTATCGAAAGATACAATCAGAAAATCTAGACCTCTTCTACCATTGGCAACTGGGAATGAAAGCATGATAGATAACAAGAGCCGTATGAGTTGAGAGGTTCACGTACGGTTCTGTTAGAAGCTAGAGCTGAAATTCCCTTGCTTACTCGACTGCTGTAGTATTACAGCTGCATGCAGTTATAAACTACAAAATTTGTGTGGAAGATGTCATGTGCTTATAGTTCTTCAAGTTGTTCTTCAAAATACCAAGAACGAAAGACAAACTTGCCCTCTCTGACCTCCTGACCTTGCAAAAGAAAAACATGTTCCAGCTAGTCAAACTTTTTTTATACTATCAATTTCATCATAGCAAATCCCTTTATGTACAATCATGAGACCGTGCTATTTTTATTCCCGTTCGTCAAGCTGACTCGCAGATCGCCTCTCAAAATAGATACAAGCAGTTCTTAATACCATTTCCTATTCTTGACTAAAACGATTTAATTAATTTCTTTTAGCAGATACCTTCAACATTACTGTGAGGTTATCGGATAATATCAAGCTGCTTCCTCCAATCTTAAAATCTCTCCTGTTAATTTTAAAACTGCCGCTGAATAAATAGCCTCCTGAATTTGGCGCTACTGTAAATGGAAATGTAATGGATTTGTTCGTTCCTTTTATGTTCAATATTCCTTCGAAGATATAAGTTCCGGACACAGTTCCATTTGTTATTTTAGAAGATACGAGGCTTATCTTTTTATAGGTTGCGGTATTAAAATATTCTTCTTTGTTCAGATGCCCATCCCTCGATTTATTGCCTGTATTAACGGTGGAAGCATCTACCGACACTTTGAACGAAGCTGCTGTAAGATTGGCCGGGTCGAATACAATACTCCCAACTAATCCCGTGAAGCTACCATCTACAATAAGTCCAAAATTTTTTATAGAAAAGTTTACAACCTGCTTTTCATCTATAGGAGTATAATATTGTGCAACAGCATTGTACATGATGGCGAGGCAGCACACTAGTATTGACATTTTTTTCATAGTTTATTACTCTGTTGATATTTAATGGTGATTGCTGAAGTTTAGAATTGATACGAAAATCCCACGCCGAAGTTGTTGGCTTTGTTTCTAAACCGATTATTATAACTGCCATCAGGCAATAATTGTTTTACATTTTCGGTTGTTTGTTCAGTAAACAAAAACTGATATACTCCTCTGAATGCCCACTTTTCATTGAGCTTATACTTTACAAAGAATTCAGAATTAAGGCTGCCTCTATCGTGGTCACCTGTAAGTAAAATATTAAAAGGAGTGGGCTTTGATGATGGCTCATTGGTTGTAATTCCATTACTCAAAAATACCGCAGGCGACTTTCTTCCAAATGAGGCACCGATCAAATCTATATTGAATCCTCCGCTCCATTTTGGCGCGAAGTTATAACCAAGGTTTGCTGTAATATTCAACGCATTTGTAAAGGGACGTTGCAAAGTCAGGGTATCCCAGTTTTCAGTACGCTGCCCTGCAAAAAAAATAAGGAAAGGTGTTGTACCGGTACGAGTATATTTTGCTGGACCGGCAGTGGTATATTCCAGCTTTGACCCAAAAGAACTTGTCAACCTCGCTCCAATACCGGCTTCCCAATTTTTCTTTTTGCCAAATCCAAACTTCCAGTTATAAACATAGGATGCTGCTATTGATCCTTGAGAAGCGCCAATTGTTCCTGTTAAATCAATAAACTTATTCGTAGTGTTATTTACTTTCTGTTGGCCATAGCCGGTTATGCTAATTATCGCAACAAATACTGCTAATATATTTTTTTTCATTTTTTCTTTTTCATAATTGTACGGCAAAAAAGAAATATCCTTACAGCAGGTTGTTTCATTTTGTTTCATAATAATAAATATGGAGCCATTGAATAAATAAAAGCTATCATTTTTAGATAGCCTTTTATTACGGAAAGAGAAAACGGGATGTATTGGAGTGGTTTTACTTTTTCAATAAATCTTTAAAAGCTTTTTCAAACTTTTCTATTTTTGGTGCTATCACTACCTGGCAGTAACCTTGTCCTTTATTGTTCTTGTAATAATCCTGGTGATAATCTTCGGCCTTATAAAATTTACCAAGTTGTTCCACCTTTGTTACAATTGCTTTATCAAATACCTTATTTTTCTGTAAAGAACTAATCACTTCTTCAGCAACGTTTTTTTGCTGGTTATTATTAAAGAAAATAACAGAACGGTATTGAGTACCTTCATCAGCCCCTTGTTTGTTTATAGTAGTTGGGTTGTGTATAGCGAAAAATACCTTTAAAATATTTACAAGTTTAATATCATCAGTGTTATATACTATCTGCAATGACTCTGCAAAGCCTGTATTGCCGCTACTAACATCCTCATAACTTGGGTTAGGTTTGGAACCGCCAGAATAGCCAACGGTAACATCGGTAACACCTTTTAATTTTTGGTAGATAGCCTGCATACTCCAAAAACATCCACCAGCCAGTACTACAGTATCAGTCGATGGTAAAGCAGTAAGTGCACTATTATGATCCTCTTTAAAGCCAAGGGATGCTGAATTGATACAATACCTCAAACCGGTTTGCGTTGGCCCATCATTAAATAAGTGTCCTAAATGCCCACCACATCTGGCACACAATGCTTCAGTTCTTTCCATTCCGTGGCTTTTGTCTGGTTTCGTTATTACTTTACCGCTTTCGATAGCTTTGTCAAAACTTGGCCAGCCACAATGGCTGTCAAATTTAGCATCGCTTTTAAATAATACATTATCGCATGCAGCACACACATAATTACCAGTTTTATCATTGTGCAATAGCTTGCCTGTGTAAGGTCGTTCTGTACCTTTATTAATCAGCACATCAAATTGTTCAATGGTTAAACTACTACGCCATTCTTCCATTGTTTTATTTACTTCAAATGCAACTGCTTTATCTTTAACAACTGTATTATTAGGGCCGGCAGGTTGTCTCTGTGCACAAGAACTTACTGCAAATATCAATACACTTAATGTGGGTATGATAAAAAGGTTTTTGATTGTTTTTTTCATTTTCAATTGTTTATTAGAAGATACTGTAGAATAAAAAAAGCCTTACAATAAGTTGCAAGGCTTTGGTAGAATTTAACAGTTGTTGTTAATTCCATCAATACTTATTTCACGTTCTTAATGTTTTTCTGAAATGTACTTTTAAGTATATATCAATTGTGGTTTTTAACCTGCTTTATTTGCAAAGGATTATTAAAGTTTCACTAGTTTCTTTTGAATCTATAATTTCATTCGCACCACAGCCTAAATAGTACATAAAAAATAAAATTGCGTCAGGTTTAAATTCGGGGTCGTTTGGTTTATGATATCATTGCATACAATTATTGGTCACCACAACTTCCAATTTATTTGAATAGAGATTGTCAAGCAATTTATTTTTAAGCCAGTTTTGCAAGTTTAAAAATGCATCTTCCATATATTGTATCATTTGAAATTTTTTGTAATGGGTAATGCTACTACATACCAATTGTAAATCTTCTTATGCAATTGTTGTTCGGCTTCTGCTGTTATTATTTTGTAAAACACCCTTAGGCTTTTGCTTGGATTTGAAATAATAACAGGCTCAAAAGTTTCATTTACTTTAAGGAACTTTTGCGACAATACGATTTGTTTCATCTCCCACGTTTTACCAGGTTGTATTATTTCTATAGAATCTTTTAATTGAACGAAAAAATTAGGTTTTGCTTTCATCCAAATATTTAAGGGCTTGTTGGTTGTCTTTGTAATTTGGCATAAAGTAATGAAAGGTACGGCACTAGCCTATTGCGAAACGATAGGTTGTACAATTGGCTTGGATGGCGATTCTTTATCTTCCATATCAGGCATATTCCGGAGTACAGGATGTCCATCAGGTTCGCTCATGTCTGTGCGACCTGTTTCATTACCTGCCTCATCAAAGTAGTAAATGATGCGCCAAAACTGTATGCCACCATCAGGAGCAGAAGAATATTCAGCTTTCTTTATTTGCCCGCTTTCATAATAATCTAAGTAAACAGAAGCATGACCTGCAAAGTGCCTAAGTAAGTGCGATAGAATTTGCTTACCTGCTGCATTGTAACAGTTCATTGTACCTTCGCGTTTGGCTGCATCCCATATTTCTACAGAAGATGGATTGCCATTTTTGTGAAAGCAAGTAGTAGTAACTGTTCC